>JBAXVH010000049.1:0-8188 GCA_037129215.1 Bacteroidota bacterium
CTGTTTGGCCATGGCTATCTAATGTATCTGATAAAGTGTTGCAAATTAAAGTAATTAAATGTAATAATAATGGGGTGATTGTAACGTTTAGTGCTACTATTCCAGATAATCATTAAATTCGTTTTTATATTATTGTTTTAAATTTAAATATAAATAGTATGAAAAGTAAAGAATCTATTAACTGGTTACCAAAGCCTGAGGCACATAATTTTCCTGCAGCAGAATCTTATTTAAACTTATTCTACGACGAAAGTATTTCCGCTGATTTAGTAAAAAGACTTAAAGCAGCCCCTAAAAAGGAGTTTAAAGCAAAGGATATTTTTAGAGCATCGGGTCTTTCTTTGTTGGGAGTAAGTAACTCTCACGTTGATAAAGATAAAAAGAAAATCAAAAAAGGAATTCCACTTTCTCCAATACTTTTGGTAAGAGATGGAGCATTGGGAAAAGTAATTATTGCAGATGGTTATCACCGACTTTGTGCTGTATATATTTTTGATGAAGATGCAAATATTCCTTGTAGAATTGTTTAACGATCTAATTAATAATTAACCTATAATGAGATTTATATCCCATTTTCGCATTCATTTTTGAATATGAGCAATACAATTACTTTTTATAAATATCAGGGAACGGGAAACGATTTTGTTATCATTGATAACAGAAATGGGGCTATAGATTTAACACAAGAACAAGTTGCTATACTGTGTGATAGAAAATTTGGAATAGGAGCCGATGGGTTGATGTTGTTAAATAAACTGGATGGTTACGATTTTGCCATGAAATATTATAATGCAGATGGTAATGAAAGTACCATGTGTGGCAATGGTGGTAGATGTTTGAGCCGGTTTGCAAAAGATTGTGGCATAGAAAAAGATGCCTATTTATTCCTGGCAATAGATGGTGATCATGAAGTTGTTTTTGCAGATAATGGCTGGGTTGAACTTAAAATGAAAGATGTATCCTGCATCACCCCATATTTAAATGATTTTGTATTAAATACAGGGTCGCCGCATTACATAAAAAATGTCGAAAATATTAAAGCTGTTGATGTATTTAAGGAAGGTAGTTCTATTAGAAATAGTTCGGATTTTATAGCTAAGGGTATTAATGTAAACTTTGTTTCTTTTAGCGATAAAGGATTATATGTTAGAACCTACGAAAGAGGCGTGGAAGATGAAACCCTAAGTTGTGGTACGGGTGTTACAGCTGCAGCATTGGCATTGGGAAAAACAAAAGAAGGATATAATGAAATAGCAATAGAAACACCTGGAGGAAACCTGAAAGTAAAGTTTAATGCTTTAGCAGATGGTTCCTTTAATAACATCTGGCTTTGTGGCCCTGCTAAATATGTATTTAAAGGGAAAATTACACTTTAAGAGAATTATTTATGTGAGTAAAGTATTACCGGAAAGTGTTGATTAATTCAAATACTATTCCTTTTTTTTAGTAATGTTAGCAGAAAGCATTTCAAAGCTTACCTTCGCGGCATGACCGAAAAGATACTTATTCTCGATTTTGGGAGCCAGTACACCCAGCTTATCGCTCGTGCCGTTAGAGAGGCAAATGTTTACTGCGAAATTATCCCTTATCACAAGTCTTTTACATTTACAGACGATATAAAAGGAATTATCCTTAGTGGGTCTCCTTTTAGTGTAAACGAAGAAAATGCTCCTGTTGTAGATGTATTAAACTTTGTTTCTCAAAGACCAGTTCTTGGCGTTTGTTATGGTGCACAGCTTACTGCTAAAGTATTGGGTGGCAGAGTAGATAAAAGCAATAAAAGAGAATATGGCAGGGCAACAATGCAAACTATTATTGATGCTGATCCATTATTGAAATCGGTAGACAAAAGTTCTCAGGTATGGATGAGTCATAGCGATTCTATAGCGGTTCTTCCAGACGGATTTGAAGTGCTTGCTACAACAGAAAGTATACCTGTTGCAGCTTTTAGAAGTGCCGGTTATAATCATCCGCTTTATGGTTTGCAATTCCATCCTGAAGTATACCATTCCACACAAGGAAAAACGATCATTAATAATTTTCTTTTAGGAGTATGTGGTTGTGCAGGTAACTGGACGCCTGCTAATTTTATTCAGGAAACAGTTGCTAAACTGAAGGAAACTATTGGCGATAAAAGAGTAATAATGGCGCTGAGTGGTGGTGTGGATAGTACCGTTGCAGCAACGCTTATCAGTAGAGCAATTGGTAAAAATCTTTTCGGAATATTTGTTGATAATGGAGTGCTTCGTAAGAATGAGTACGAACAGGTATTGGAAACCTATAAACTACTCGATCTGAATGTAAAGGGAGTAGATGTTAAGGAACACTTTTATACTAAACTTGCCGGTAAAACAGATCCGGAAGAAAAGCGTAAAATAATAGGCAAGACCTTTATAGAAACATTTGATGTAGAAGCGCATAAACTGGAAGGGATTGACTTTTTAGGACAGGGAACTATTTATCCCGATGTAATAGAAAGTGTAAGTGTACATGGTCCTTCGCAGACTATTAAATCCCATCACAATGTTGGAGGATTACCCGATACAATGAAGCTTGGGTTAATAGAGCCATTACGATATTTATTTAAAGATGAAGTAAGGAGGGTAGGAGTTGCACTGGGTATTCCCGGTGAATTATTATTCCGTCATCCTTTTCCTGGACCAGGCTTAGCTATCAGAATATTAGGAGAAGTAACGGAAGAAAAAGTAAATATGCTGCAAGAGGCCGATGCTATATATACAAACGGACTTAAGCAGTTTGATTTATATGATAAAGTATGGCAGGCAGGTACTATTTTATTGCCGGTAAAAAGTGTAGGCGTAATGGGCGATGAACGT
Source organism: Bacteroidota bacterium (assembly GCA_037129215.1). Lineage (GTDB taxonomy): Bacteria > Bacteroidota > Bacteroidia > Chitinophagales > Chitinophagaceae > CANFLJ01. The sequence continues at coordinate 2,838 of JBAXVH010000049.1, forward strand.
ACTTACGAATATACTGTTGCTTTAAGAGCTGTAACCAGCGTAGATGGAATGACTGCAGACTGGGCGCATTTACCATACGAGTTTCTGGCACATGTATCCAATGAAATAATCAATAATGTTCGTGGTATTAATAGAGTAGTTTATGATATCAGCAGTAAACCACCTGCTACAATTGAGTGGGAATAAATTGACTATATGAAACGTATTATATTTTGTTTGATTATTGGGTTGTTTTTTATTGGAACAAATGCTAAAGCTCAACCTGCTAAAATGCTTAAGGTAGCAGTTATTGCTCCGGTTTATCTTGATTCAGCTTTTAATGGTGCCGATTTAAAATCGGGTATGAATAGCTTACCTCGCTATATGTTGCCTGGTCTGGATTTTTACAATGGAATTATGTTTGCTATTGATTCTCTTCAGGAAGAAGGAATTCAGCTGGAAGTGAGTATATATGATTCTAAAAATGCTAAACAATCCTTGTCCTCTTTAATTACTTCCGGAGAACTGACTAAAGCAAATCTTATCATTGCGGCTTTTAATAATAAGACAGAAATTAAACCTTTAGCAGATTTTGCACTCACCAATAAAATCCCTTTAATATCAGCTACATTTCCTAATGATGGAGGAGTATTGAATAACCCCTATTTTATTTTACTGAACTCAAATTTGTATACGCATTTTGAACAGTTATATAAATACATTCAGAAACATCATGCCAGTCAGAATATTGTTCTTTGTAAGAAAAAAGGGAGTGCCGAGAGTATTCTTCAATCATACTTTACAGAGATTAATGTAAATGCAAATGTTCCTTTAGTGATAAAGACGGTAGAACTGTCCGATACCTTCTCGAATAATGAACTACATCCTTATCTTGATTCAACACAAGATAATCTTTTGATATGTTCGAGTTTAAATGAAGTATTTGGACTTAAACTAGTTAAAATAGTTGCAGGAATTAAAGCTACTTACAATTCTACAATTATTGGAATGCCTACCTGGGAAGCCATGAAAGACTTTGATAAAATTGAGTATGGCAATGGTTTAAATGTAATTGTTTCTTCTCCATTCTATTTCTCCAGAAAAGAGGCGGTAGGTAGTGAACTGATAAAGAAATACAGAAATAAATTCATCTCCAAACCAAGTGATATGTTCTTTAAAGGGTACGAAAATATGTATCACTTTGGTAAGCTATTAACTATACATGATAAGATGTTTATTAATCATCTGTCGGATAGTGATGCCAAGGTTTTTAATGAGTTTAGTATAGAAGCTTCCCGAAGCAGAAGAGACCATTCATTCCAATACCTCGAGAATAAAAAGATATACATCATTAAGCGATCCGAAAAAGGAGTAGAGGTAGTTAAATAAAAGCTGTTTCTATGGTATAGTAAAATTAATTTGCGTATTAGTATTGGATGTTCCTACACTAAGCAAAGAGATTAATTATCAAAATTTAGAAAAAAAACTGTTTTATTTTAATGTTTAAAAAACATGACGAATATCATAAAAAATAATTCAACAAAAATTAGGATGGTATACTATTTGCAGTAATTTTGTGTCTTATTTAACACTTAAATGGCTTTTTTTTCAACATATAATCTTAAAAAGCGCCGTCCCGAAACCCGAGCGCTAAAGCTTATTGCCATTCAGTTACAATCCATTTTACAATCAGTTGTTTATTATTATAATTTTAATGTTATAGCATTCTCTAAATATAGCCTTAAAAAGAGTCTCCATGCATTAAAAGCGTTCACAATAGTACTTCCCGGAGCTAAACAAGCAACATTCCAGACAGTTTATGCAACATTTCTTGCCGGACTTGTAACAATGCAAGGTTTTTATGTAACTCTGTTAAGTAAAATAGTACATGCCCGTTCAGTATATGTAACATTTCAGCGCCAACTTATAACATTGCAACAGTTTTATGTACATCTACAACCCAAACATGCAACAATACAAGCAGTTTTGGTACTATTCCAGCGTTGGCATGTAACATTCCAACAATTTCATACAACATTCCATTATTTTCTATCACTACTCAAGAAGTTTCTGTATTCTTCTGTCTCCTATATTCTACCTCCTATCTCCTCGAATTCTCTGTATTACAAATGGTTTATTCAAATTCGGTTTAGCCTACTCCAGACGAGAGCGGCGTGGAACTCTTTTGTTCTGCGTCACCAAACCGACATGCTTGGCAGCAGATTTCTTTTGCAAGGGCTTTCCCTTCGTTCAAAGAGTCTTGCCACCCCAAATTGCTTGATTAAACCAACTATTTTTTTACTAATAATTGTAATACAATGATAGATCCTCATGTAAGTAGAGATTTTAATAATATGTCTGCCGATAAAGTTTTTAAACTCGCAGGACTAAATCGGATTGGCATTAGAGAGAATAACGAATTGTTTAGTTATGCCAAAATACCTAAACCACCGTTTACCGATGAACAGTATGGGCTATTGATAGATACTGCTAAAAATAAGTACTTAATTTATGATCAGGGGGGGAGGGCGCAAAAGCCCGATGCGGATACTACATTTAGTGCACTGCTTGGCGGAATGGAAGAGTTTGCAGTGTATGTGGATTTAATTGCTAAAGGCAATGAAGGAACAATTATTAAATCAGGTTTAAATGTGGCTAATGCTGCAGGAGAACATCATAAACAAACATTTCCAGGAACACCTTATGTATCTGCAGCAAGAGCAGATGCTACTGGCGAAATAGACACCGAGTGTGAGGTGTTTGGCAGAGGTGCTGTGTATAATTGTGTAGTAAGCGAAGGTGCTCCGCTGGATGCTGGAGTAACTATTAGTGGGGCTGGACAACTATTTATTCCGGTAGGTATTACCCACCGCATTATTCTGGTAGTAGATGTACACCGCAAAAAGAAAATTACCGGACTTACACCTGGTGTGTATTACTGGTTTTATTACTATGTAGCCAACATTATTGGTGTAAGCCAATTTAGTGTAGGCGCAAAAGTTATGTGCGGATAGAAGAAAGATCGTTTAAGGGTTTAATACTTTTAACGTATTAAACCTTTGAACTTTTTAATAATAATAAAGTTTGGCTGTACTTTATTAAAAGCAGCTACTGAGTGCCTAAACAGGATAAAGTAGGCGGAAACTAAAACTTAAAAGTATGAGGAAAATTAACATTGTTACAGTATTCACTAACGTCATTTTGTTATTGGTGGTAGTCTTTTCTAGTAGTTGTAATAAACAACTAATGACTGGCAATGGAGGATTTAGCGATGTTTCGTTGAGTAGAAATTCCAGTGAGTATCAGATTAAAAGATTAAAAACTATAAAAGTAGAGGGGTCTTCTTTTTGGGGTATTCCTTCACATAAAAACAATCCTAATAAAAATAATAGAGGAATGATTGTTAGATTCAATGGATTGGATTTAGGTAGTACTCCTCAGTTTCTTCCTATTGTAACAATGGTAGGTTATTCTTTTGGATTAGGTTCATTAATTAATTCAGCATTTGGACAAGATAATGGAAGTTATAATAGTAGTACATATACTTATACCTCTGCAAAGGATAAACTTGGAATTGTTCCTTCTACTTTATTAGCAATACCATTAGCGGGTATTATAAATAACTGGACATGGAACGGGATTGCGGTTTCAGGTACTTCTAATGAACTTAATTATCAATTGGTAACTAACAATCCAACGGTAGATGTATTCTTTAATCCTAAGTTCAAGATTAAATATAATATAGGCTGGTGGAAACAAACAGCAGTTGTAGAAGCCGATGTAATGGGGGCTACTATTAAAGCGGATCAATAAAAAGATCGTTTAAGGGTTTAATACGTTTAACATTGAATGTATAAAAGCTTTGAACTTTTTGAATGATAAATATAGAGTTTGTTCGTACTCTTTTAAAAGCGGATACGAGTTGCCGAAAACGGAGTAGAGTAGGCGAAAAATTTAGCTTAAAGCAATGAAAAAGTTAATGCCTTTTTTGATAGTACTACTAATTTCTTGTAGTACAAAAAAAAACAGAAATATCCTTGAAGTTAATACCTGTTAAGCAAGGCGATTATTGGGGATATGTAGATAAAACAGGAAAATTTATTGTTAATCCACAATTTAAACAAGCTTTTGCCTTTAAAGAAGGGCTTGCATTAATTAAAAATACGGAAGGTAAATATGGGTATATAGATGAAACAGGGAAAATAATTATAAATGCTGTTTACAAAGATGCAAAATCATTTAGTGAGGGGCTTGCTGCAGTTGTAAAAGAAAATCAAAAAATTGAGTTTATTGATAAAATGGGAAAAACTATTTTGAATCTGGAAGCAGAAATTGAATCAGTTACTGAATTTTCTGAAGGCTTTGCTGAGGTGACTGTTGGTGGACATAATGCTTATATTGACAAAACAGGTAAAGTGGTTATTAATGGGAGCTTTGATTATGCATACAATTTTTCTGAAGGCTTAGCTTTAATTGGACAGAAAGTAAAAGATGGTGATAAAGAAACAATTAAATATGGTTATATTGATAAGAAAGGTAAAATAGTAATTAATCCTCAGTTTGATGATGCAAATATATTTTCTGAAGGTAGAGCATCTGTTCAGGTGGGTAAAAAATATGGATTTATTGATAAAGAAGGAAAAATTATAGTAACACCTCAATTTGATATTGTAGGATATTTTAAAGAAGGACTAGCTTCTGCAAAACAAGGAGATTTATGGGGATTGATAGACAAGAATGGAAAGTTTATAATAAATCCACAATACAAAAGAGTTAGCAATTTTAATAGTGAAGGCTTATGTGCAGTATTCTCAACTACTAATGATAAGTGGGGATTTATAGATAAAGAAGGTAAAATCGTTATTGAACCACAGTTTGAACTTGTTACAGATTTTTATGATGGGATAGCGTTGACAGAAATGAATAAAAAATTTGGAGTGGTTGATCTTAAAGGTAAATTTTTGACAAACCCTATTTATGATGATATTAATTTGGCATCATCAGGTACTTACCTTATTCAAAGTGATTATTTTGATATTGGGTTTATTTCAGGTTTAATATTTAAAGATTTGAATTCTTCATCTTTTCATGGAATTACAAGTGATATGGATTTCAAAGCTTTACAATCTAAATATTCGGGACTAACACATGACAACTATTCCAAATTTTATTCTTCCATTAAAGAATCTAATATAGCTTTAGATTTAAACTATATAGGTTTTGAATTTAATTCAGGGTTCACATCCATTACGACAAAATATAAGACTGAGCAAAGATATAATTATTATACTTCGAGGTATGAAAATTATCAAGTTTATCAGGGCAAACGCATCTAAATTTGAGTAAACAGAAGATTTGCAAGGAATTCTTCA
>JBAXVH010000005.1:0-21175 GCA_037129215.1 Bacteroidota bacterium
GTTCAAAGATATATGCTGAAGCTATTCAATTTATTAAAGCTATGTTATTGTATATTAAATTCGGAATATTAATTGATATTAACATACACCCTGACTAATGTGGAGATAGTACATCAGCAACATTTACCTTGTTTAATTGATTACTATTTTATCTACCTTACTGGATCGGTCAAGGTTATATATTTTAATGTTATATGCTCCAGGTAGTAACCCATTGGTATTAATAGTTTTAGTAGATAAACTTTGAGTACTTAATACGGCATACCGTTTTCTGATCAATAAATGTCCAAGATTATCAATAATATCTATTTGCGTAATATTCTCTCCTTCTACTTTAATCTGACTATGCGCAGGATTCGGATATATTTTATAGGATAGATCCGATTTAGGGTTTACAGTAATAATTCTGCTATAATGTTTAGCTCCATCTTTATTTACAATCTCTAACTGGTAACTAATAACTCCACGGTTCTTGTCTTTATCAATATATTCATATTCCGATATTGGTAAATTACCCTTAGTATTAATGGTAGCAATGGTTTGAAAGGAACCTTCATTTACCTTTCTGCCAATATTGAAATAAGCTGTGCCCAGTTCTTCAGCTGTTTTCCATTTAATATTCGTTACATTATTTTCATAGGAAGCATCTAAAGAAAGTATCTCCAAAGGTAAAATTACATTTACTGATGTTGAGTTCACTTTATTACCATTAGAATACATTACGGATACAGAATAATTACCGGTGGTGGTAATTACAATTGAATTAGAAGTATCTTTTATAAGAACATTTCCATTCAAATACCATTGAAATCCACTTGGGTTACAGGAAGCAAGACAGGTAAGCACATTACCATTCTGGAATATCTTAGGCGTATCTACAAAGCCTATATATCCATTTATAAATGCAGTATCATTTGCCGCTTCAGGTATTAAAGTATTTAAGTTGAGTGTATCTATTTCCAGTGGAGTAAAATTAATACCTGATTTATTAAAATAGACAGGCGTTTTATTGCCTTTAGGATTAGTAATAATAAACCGGAGCGTAAATAGAACTGTATTGTCTGGTACAGTTTGTGCAAATGAATCTACCCACACAAAATTCAGATAGCTTCCGGCGGGTTGAATATTAGTATTGGAATCATTTAAATTTATACTACCGGTATTGGAACCATACATTAAAGAATCGAAAGTGATAATAGTAGAATCCCAGCCTATTGACCCTTGAAAGCCTATAATATTAGTGAAGTTTTTAGCTCTAACATTGAAGTCAACACTGGTATTGGTACAAATTGTATCAACTTTATCTAATAATAAAGTCTTTTTATTCTGAGCATTAGACTGATAAGTTACCGAGAAAATGATGATGCTTAATAACAGTAACTGTTTCATATAATGTATATTCTGGTAACAGGTATATTGATAACAAATCGAATACCATGTTATCAATGTCCTTAATTAATTAGATTTAAAACCCAACTGAGCCATCTTTATATTTAATGGCTTTCTTTCCTGAATTTTTCTTCTCAAATTCCTTTACCTGTGCCGGAATTACTTTCTTAACAGGCGCTTTTGTTGTAGTATCAGTATTATTAGCGAATTCATTCCTAGGTATCTGCAACTTATCCAGCACATAGGTTTCTGTTTTAATAATAGATAAAGAACCTGGTCGGTAATATTTCCAGACACCTTCTTTAAGGGAATATGATTCTACTTTTACCACTTTCCGGGTTACTTTATATTGATCATATACATCTGGTACATCTACCGTATCGTATTTCTTTTCAGGATCTATAGCTCTCCAGCTTTCTTCTCGGGTTATCTCCCCTTGATAGAAGTATTGCTGTGTACCATCTTTATTTCCCCATCGATAGTTTTCAATTGCTATTAGGAATCCATTTAAATCATATTTTCTCCACTTTCCTTCTTTAAGGTTGTTTTTGTAAACGCCTTCTTCTTCAAAACCAGGTTCTCCTCTTAACTGATCGTAATGGTTTATCCATTTCCCTTGTTTTTGATCGGTATTATCTATACAATTCAGGGTATCCCCTCTATCATTTACTCTAAAACTTTTACATTGAGAATATGCCGGATTGTAGGCTATTAACATCAGTAACAATGTTGCAAAAAAGAGTTTCATACTGTTTAAATTAATTATCAGTTACAAAGATGCAATTATACTATATACAATTAATGTTATTCAATAATAAAATTCCTGTAAAAAAACAAATAGAAATGACAACGTTTGCGTAGAAAAAAGGAGGTTACAATGCAACGAATTTAGCATATTGAGATACCTTAGCGGTCTGAAACTAATTATTTATTAAATAAAAAAGGCCATTATGAAGTCATTTTCTACTTTACGATTAACGCTAACGATCTTAGCTTGCATTTTTTCGATTTTCTCCGTATCTACTGTTAAAGCTCAGGGTATTTACTGGCACGAAGGATTTAACAACAATCCTGGTAAATTAAATTCTGCATCTTCTGATCCATCCATGGGTACTCCAGCCGGAGGTGGTGCTGTTGTAACTTATCAACAAGCTGATAGCGGAACATGGGCATTATATGGTGCTTATCGTACTACAGGTTCTCCTTGTGCTGGATATGGAGCTGGTCACATCAGAATGCTGAAATATACTGATGGAGCTACTGTTCCTTTCGTTGTTACTCCAATTGTTGATAAAGGAATTTCTGAAATTCACTTTAGTGCAGTAACTGCCAGCAAACGTTGGATAATAATGTGGACTGCAGATACATCAGCTGTTACTACTAACTGGACTAAAATATTAGATAGTGTTACTGTTTTAGGAAATTGTGTAGATACTACTTTAAAAGTAAATTTACCAACTGCTAAAAGAGTTAAATTTAAAGACGTTACCAATGGTACTACTGGTTATCAACTTGATTTAGATAGCGTTTACATTAAGAGTGTTCTTCCTTTACCTGCAAGATTTGCTGCTATCAACGCAAACTTAGTTAGCAATTTAGTAAAAGTAAACTGGACTTCAGATGTTGAAGTAAATACTGTTACTTATTCTATTGAAAAATCTACTAATGGTGCTGATTTCAAAGAAATAGGAAAGATATTCGCTTCAAACAGCAGAAACTATTCATGGATTGATCCAACTCCTGCTAATGGAATTAATTATTACAGAATTAAATCTGTAGATAACAATGGTTCTCTTAACTATAGTACAACTGTAAAAGTTATCCGTCAGACTAAAACTGGTATTTCTATATTTCCTAATCCAGTTCTTGACAGAAAAATGAATGTTCAATTAGACGGTTTCGAAGCTGGTAAATACACACTTAATGTATTCAACATTAATGGTCAGAAAGTACTTACTACTTCTATAAACATGGAAAATAGTTCAATAGCACAAACTATCGCATTACCAAATTCTACAAAAGCTGGTGTATACCAAGTAGAATTAACTAATGGTGCGAACAGAGTTGTTAAAACAATTACTGTTCAATAAGATTTAGTTCATTATAACCTTGAGCAAGAGGGCTGGATTTATTCAGTCCTCTTCTTTTTTGTATATACCCTCCATTAGTATATTAAACAAGCTTAGGTTATTTAGTATTAAATTTTCTGTATAACGCTTATATTGATAGCTTATATTTGCCACCCATTTAAATAAAGCAACGACAAATAATATAAAATGTATCGTACACACACTTGCGGAGAATTAAGAATAGCGCACAAAGAATCTGAAATAAAACTTGCCGGATGGGTGCAGACTATCCGTAAATTTGGTAGTATCACTTTTGTCGATCTTAGAGATCGTTATGGTATTACACAGTTACTATTTGGTGAGGATCTTACCAAATTACTTGATGAATCACCATTGGGTAGAGAGTTTGTAATTCAGGCAACTGGAATAGTACAGGAAAGAAGTAATAAGAACCTCCATATTCCTACTGGTGAAATTGAAATTAATGTTACCTCCTTTAAGGTATTAAATAAATCTGAAGTTCCTCCTTTTACCATTACTGATGAAACTGATGGTGGTGATGATATCAGAATGAAATACCGTTATCTCGATTTAAGAAGAAATGCTGTAAAGAAGAACTTAGAATTAAGATATGCAGTGGGTAGAAGTACCCGTAACTATTTGCATGAAAACAATTTCATGGATATAGAAACGCCATTCTTAATTAAATCGACACCGGAAGGAGCAAGAGATTTTGTGGTGCCAAGCAGAATGAATCCTGGACAGTTTTATGCATTACCGCAGAGTCCACAGACATTTAAACAGCTATTGATGGTAAGTGGTTACGACCGTTACTATCAGATAGTAAAGTGTTTTAGAGATGAGGATTTACGTGCCGACAGACAGCCAGAATTTACTCAAATAGACTGTGAGATGAGCTTTGTAGAGCAGGAAGATATTCTGAATATGTTTGAAGGACTTGTAAAAAGAATCTTTAAAGATGTAAAGAATATTGATTATACCGATACTGTTGCCAGATTGACCTGGGAAGATGCCATGTGGAATTATGGTAATGATAAACCAGATATCCGTTTTGGTATGGAGCTGTTGAATATTAAGAAACCAGCTTCTGTTTATGTAAGTAAAACTGATCGTGCTGAATTGGTTGGTGGTGCTGATTTTAAAGTATTTGATGAAGCCGAAACTGTAATTGCTATTGCCGTTCCTGGTTGTAGCGAATATACCCGTAAGCAGACTGATGAAATTACGGAGTGGGTAAAACGTCCGCAGATTGGAATGAAGGGAATGGTATTTATTAAAGTAAATGCTGATGGTACCTATAAAAGTAGTGTAGATAAGTTCTATAGTGAAGATAGATTAAAAGCTATTGCAGATGCTGCAGGTGCTAAAGCAGGTGATCTGGTAATGATTTTGGCAGGTGCAGAAGAAAGAACCCGTAAAGCTACCAGCGAACTTCGTCTGGAAATGGGTAAACGTCTTGGATTTAGAAAAGATGATGAATTCAGATTGCTTTGGGTACTTGATTTTCCATTATTCGAGTATGCAGAAGATGATAACCGCTGGGTTGCCCGTCATCATCCGTTTACTTCTCCAAAGCCAAGCGATATTGAATTAATGATTAATACCTCACCGGTTATAACCGATGCGGCTAAGTATCTGGAACATCCTTATGCAAACATTAAGGCCAATGCTTATGATATGGTATTGAATGGTAATGAAATAGGAGGGGGCTCTATCCGTATATTCCAAAGACAATTACAGGAAAGAATGTTTGAAGCTTTGGGCATGGATGAGGAAGAACAAAACCATAAATTTGGCTTCCTTTTAGGCGCTTTCGAATATGGTGCACCACCTCATGGAGGACTGGCTTTTGGATTCGATAGATTGTGTTCTATTCTTGGAGGTAGCGAAAGTATCAGAGACTTTATTGCATTCCCTAAAAACAATTCGGGAAGAGATGTAATGCTCGATGCACCATCTTCTATTGATGCTAAACAATTTGATGAATTACAGATTAAATTAGATTTGAAGAACGTATAATTCGTTTAAGGGTTTAAAACGTTTAATACCGTTAATATATAAAAGAGGGTTTTACAACTATAATTGTAAAACCCTCTTTTTCATTTGTATACAATTTCAAATTTGTATTCTCCTGACTCCTGTATTCTAACTCCTGTCTCCCAGAATATTATAGAGTAGCTTTTAATTGATTCCCTGTTTTACCAAACCTTCTTTCTCTTTGTTGAAAGTCTACAATGGCATTGTGTAAATGTTCTTTTCTAAATTCAGGCCACCTGGTATTGGTAAAATATAATTCTGTATAAGCAATCTGATACAGTAAAAAATTACTTATTCTAAATTCTCCACTTGTTCTGATCATCAGTTCAGGATCGGGATAATTTTTAGTAAATAAGTAATTGGAGAAAGTATCCTGATTAATGTCTTCTGGTTTTAGAGTACCGGCAGTTACTGCTGCTGCTATCTTTTTTGCAGCGGCTGCTATCTCCACTCTACTACTATAACTAAGCGCCATAATAAGGGTAAGACCAGTATTTGTTTCGGTTAATCTGATAGCCTCATCCAGTTCATCTTTTGCAAACTGTGGAAGCATATTCAGTTCTCCAATAACATTTAGTTTGATGTTGTTTTTATTTAGTGTAGGAACTTCTTTTCTGATAGTTTCTACCAGGAGTGCCATAAGGCCATTTACTTCATCTTCGGGTCTGTCCCAGTTTTCTTTGCTAAAGGCATAGAGGGTAAGATATTCTATGCCTAATTCGGCACAACCTTCTACAATATCTCTTACGCTTTTTACGCCATTATAATGACCAAATAGACGATCCTGTCCTTGTTCTTCTGCCCATCTGCCATTACCATCCATAATGATGGCTATATGTTTTGGAAGACGTTCCTTATCTATTTTACTAAGTATGCTTTCTTGCATTTTACTAAAATTTACTGCAAAAGTAACGATTGATAAAGCTATTAATATGATAAATTAATCTTTATCAAATTTCTTTTTTATATAATCAACTACAGTTGGGTCATCAAGTCCTTCAATATCACTTAATTCAAGTTCAATTGCTTTAGTACTATGTCTTATTTCTAATAAAGATAATGTAAGCGAACAGCCTAAAGATATCATTGATATTGCGAAAGTTAAATGAGCCAGTGTTTCTTGATTATTATAGATAAAGTACATGCAAAAAAGACAACCAAGAAAGGTAACACCACCAAATCCCTGCATGTATTTTATCAGCATAAGCCTATAGCGGATATTTCGAATCTGTCCGTGAATGATATCTTTTCTATCCCCCTTTATATAGTCATCTCTAAGCGTTCTTACCCGGTTTGCCAGTGCTAAGAAACGATTGGTGTAAGCCAGCATTACCAGACTGATAGCCGGAAAAAGCAGGGCCGGAGTATTGATGGAGATATCCATAGGAAAATAATTAAATCAGATTGAATCTAAAAATAAAATTAAGAATTAATAATTAAAAATTAATAATTAATACAATACTGTACAATTCTTTATTCTTAATTATTAATTTTTAATTATTAATTATAGTGTAAAACCATCCGGTAGAATCGCACCTTTCTTAATTACTACAATACCATTTTTAATAACGTATAATTGATGGTCTGTATCATGCAATTCACCATAGCCTACATTAATTCTTACATCGTTACCAATTCTACAGTTTTTATCGATGATTGCATTTTTAATATGGCATCTTTCGCCAATACCTAATTTAGGTACTCCATTCAATGCATTTTCATCCATATCAGAAAGGGTTTCGTAATAATCGTTACCCATTATATAACAATCATTCAGTGTAGTACCATGACCAATACGGGAACGGATACCCACAACACAATTGGTAATTCTGCTGGCATTAATAATAGACCCTTCCGCAATTAAAGTGCTTTCCAGTGTAGTGCCACTAATTTTGGCAGGAGGCAACATTCTTGCACGGGTATATATAATATTATGATGATCGAAAAGATTAAAAGCAGGTATTTCGGCCGTTAACGCAAGGTTTGCTTCAAAGAACGATTGTATGTTTCCAATATCTGTCCAGTAACCGTTGTACTGATAGCTGCTTACGGTAAATTCATGTATTGAATTTGGAATAATTTCTTTCCCAAAATCAGTAGCATTAGGATGTAAATCTTTCAGTAATTTATTAAGAATAGATCTGTTGAAAATATAAATACCCATCGATGCAAGGTAGTTTCTGCCAGAAGATTGCATGTAATCCCCCGTTTCACTTACCCATTCTGATAAAACATCGTAGTTTGGTTTCTCAATAAAAGAAGAAATAAGTCCTTCTTCATTCGTTTTCATAATACCAAATTCGGTAGCCTCACTTGCCGTAACCGGAATGGTAGCAATAGAAATATCAGCCTTTTTCTTTTTGTGTTCTTCAATCATGGCCACAAAATCCATTTGATATAACTGATCGCCACTCAGAATTAAAATATGTTCGAATTCCAGGTTGGAAATATGTCTTAAAGATTGTCTTACCGCATCGGCAGTTCCCTGAAACCATCCTGGATTATCAGGCGTTTGTTCAGCAGCCAGAATATCTACAAATCCAGAACTGAAAGCACTGAAATGATAGGTGTTTTTAATATGCTTATTCAGCGAAGCAGAATTAAATTGCGTTAATACAAACATTCTGTTGATGTTGTTATTAATACAATTGCTGATAGGAATATCTACCAATCTGTATTTACCGGCAATAGGAACGGCAGGTTTACTTCTGCTGGCGGTTAATGGATATAATCTTGATCCTGCACCACCGCCTAATATAACTGCTAATACTGATTGTGAAATGGAAGGCATAATTTATTCTTTTAAAACTTTTAACTGAAATGTTGTTTACAAAGGTCAATCATTAAATTTTGGAAATTAGTATAATAACAAACTATTTACAATTTTAAACAATAACCAACTCTATAAATAAAGTTGTTACTCCAGGTAGCTGCATTGCCATTACTGTTTTTGCTGGAAGCAAAGTTTACAACTGCTTCAATACCCATTACTTTAAATCCGCCACCAAATTCGTAGATGAAGTTGGTCGAATTATCTAAAGGAAGGGTAGTGGTTTTGTCGGGAATACTCTGCATTGCTATACCTAATTTAGCATCGGCAAATAAGCCCAGAAAAAAGTATCTTCTATAACCTACCTCTACCGGAATGTAGGATAAAGCACCATTTACATTATCTTTTGCAGTAAAATTCAGATAACCAATTGAACCTGTTATCATGTTTTTTCCAAAGCCAAATCCACCTTCTGCATCTACCCCTATTCCAAAGTGATAGTTGTTCGATAATTTATCATCCTGAGGTGTAGCATACAGGCCATGAAAGGCTACAAAGGTTTTGGGTAATTTAAACTGAGCGTTCAGATTAACGGTACATAAATACGCTGCACAAAATAAAAATGCTACTTTTCTGATCATTTACTATTATTTTTGAACACCAAAGAAACATTAAAATCGCTAATAACGAGGCATTTATTTGTTTAAAGGAATAAATTATATATATGTTATCAAAAAAAACGCAGTATGCCATTAAAGCCCTGATGTACATGGCTGAAAAAAACTCATCTGAACCAATATTGATTTCCGAGATATCAAAAAAGAAAAAGATTTCCTTAAAATTCTTAGAAAATATACTTCTTACTCTTCGTAAAGCTGGTTTTTTGAACAGTAAAAAGGGTAAAGGCGGCGGCTATACTTTTAATATGAAGCCCGAAGAAATTACTATTGCCATGATATTAAGAGTGGTAGAAGGCCCCATTGCCTTATTGCCCTGTGCCAGTCTGCACTTTTATGAAAAATGTAAAAACTGCGAAGAAAAACATTGTGGTTTAAACGTAGTAATGTGCGAGGTACGCGATGCATCTTTAGGCGTACTGGAACACAGAACGGTAAGAGATTTGGTAGATTTAGGGTAGGGGATATGTGATAAATGGAGTAGTATTATTCATAATTGAGTCCATTTGTCTTAAATGATGTTTAATGATTAAAGATCTAATGGAGATAATAATACTTCTGCGCAGAAGTACACTTTGCGGGGAAATGAAATAATAAGTTTGGGGAATATAATTACCCAAACTTATTATTAGAAGGGTTAAGATTTATTCTTTTTTTTCAAATAATAAATAAATCTTGTAATAATGCTAAGTAATATAACAATAAATGCAAAGTATCTACATAAACTTTTGAATGAATAAATACTTTCATCACGATGATCATAAATGACATCAATAAAATATATGCTATAACTTACAATAAGAATAACATAAATAAGAATTTTAAAAAAAACACTTTTCATTTTGTTATAAATTATAAAATTGACTCCCAAAATCTTGTAGAATATTTTGCAATTGATAGAGCTTCAAATAGTATTTGTTTTTGACTATCACTAAGTAAGTCTTCATTATTAAAATAGTTTTCATACTCGTATGCAATTTTAACACCATCATCTACATTTTCAAGATTTAATATTCCGTCAAAATAACATAAAATAATTTGAGCAGTAACTTCATCTTTACTATTTAATTTAATATAGTTTATACTAGCCTCTAAATTCTCAATATTTATAGTATTTTCTATAAAATATTTGGTAGTATTATTTGTAAAGTTATTATCATTCTTAAGAAAAGAATTTTCTGGATCGTTAAGAGTACAATTTGAATAAAGAAAAGAAGCATCTAAATTAGAATTATCAATATTATTTACATATAGTTGTTTTAGTATTTCATTATGTCTTTTTCCTACATCGTCAAATGGATTATTTCCTTCATTTGGAATATCAATATTTATGTTTTTAATACTTTCAATACTTATGCCGTTATTAGAAATTGTTTTCTTACTAGCACCATAAGATGCCGAACAACCAACAATTATGCCACCACCTATACCACCAACAACTGCACCATGTGGACCGCCAATACCACCCCCAACTAATATTCCTGCTTCACAACCTTCATATCCACCTACAACATCTGCAGCTAAAATTCCACAAAACCTTTTCCAATTAAAATTATTAGAATTGTTCAAACTATGACCATTTCTTGATGTACTATTTACATTAACATGTTTATATTTATCGTTAATCTTAGATAAATCTGTTTTCACTTTATTAATGTCTAAATATGACTCTTTAGTTTCTACCTTTTTACACCCAATAAATACTGTTGTTGCTGCCAAGGCTACTGCAAGGCAAATAAAAAAAACTTTTTTCATTTTAATAAAAAATTTTTGTTGATTAATAACCCACCTTACACCAGGGTTTAAATAAGTTGGCGTGTTTTTAAAATTGGTTTATTCGGTTTACAGTTTATAGTTTCCTATGGTCTGTTTTTGCTTCACCAAGTAAGGTATAGTCTACCACACTTCCTTTATTCTTTTTCATGGAGTGAATTAAGGAGTAAGTTCTCGTATTTCGTAGCTACTGAAATAGGTTGGAATGTTATTTAGCTTGTTTATTTGTATAATTTGTTTTAAGGAATTTAAAAAACAATAAGCAAAAATGTATGCATTTTTTGGAATAAAAAACACTAAAATTAGTGTTTTTTATTCCATTTCAATCCCCTTAATTTGCTGCACAAACCTTTATATGAATAGCATTACAGAACTAATAATTGTAGACGACAGCCCTGCAATAATTAAGGCAATTGAAAATATGGTTATCAATTATACTAACTATAAAATTGTACTAAAAGCCCATAACGGTCACGAGGCTGCAATTAAACTTCAAACAACTAAATATTCCAACTGTATAGCAATAGTAGATATCAATATGCCCGTAATGGATGGCGTTTGTTTTACACAGTTTATGGCCAACAGGTATAAGGATATAAAAGTAATTGGCATATCAATGTATAGCCACGTAGAAGCATTTTCGGCAATATTGGAAGCTGGTGCAAAAGGGTTCGTTAATAAAAGCAATTTAAATATATTACAAGAAGCTATAGATAAAGTAAAACAAGGGGAAACCTTTATTGATCCTGCTGTTAAAGCAGACTGGGAAAAATATTTGGAACAGAATAAAGCGTTAATTAGCAAAACAAATGAGTATAATTTACCCAATCAACTAATAGAACATTTACAATTATTGCCAGCCGATATAACCAATGCACAAAAGGCCTTACTAACCAGCCAATCGGTACATACTATCAATCAACATCAAAAAGATATAAAGAAAATTACTGGTTATTCTTCCAAACCTTCACAATTAATATTTGCCATTAGGGAAAGAATTGTAAAAACTTTTAAAGCTAACTAAGTTATAGGTAGTAAGTTGTATGAATTAAGTTAACGGATAATAAATTTTAAACAGGCTCTAAGGGAAATAATGTTTGTAATAGTTCCTAACTATTTAATTAAATAAATATTTACGCATAGTATTAATGAAGTAATATTTTATTATTTTATTTCTTTTTTCCCAATACCCATTTTTATTACTATACATTTGCAACTCATAAGAATTCATTCAGAGGAATGAAATAGCTTTTTTACTTTCAAACGATCTACTCAAAAATGTTTGTAATCAAATATCCTGAGTTCAACTATTAACTATATAACTGACAAGTAGTTAATGTCGTTTCCAGAAAACGCAGCACGGTAAAAAAATCCGTACTACAAAAAAGTTAATCATGGTTTTAGCGAAAGCTTTTACCCAATCAATTTTTTTGTAACTGATATTAAAGCGTTTATTATCACTTCAGAAAGTCAGTTTTCCACTAAGAATAAATATTGGTTCTTCCCAAAATAAGGATGGCAACCAGGTTTTATTTACTGGACAAAAAATTAAAAAACATCTGTGTTTCGTTTTTCAGTTCCTTTTTTAGAAAATAAGTGTCCATTTTTTTGTTATTAATCGTCTTTTTATTATAAAACGAACCCATTTTACGTTGGGGATGACCGTTTCAAAAAATAAACGACATCCAATGTAGATTGGGTGACAGTTTTAAAAAATAATCGACACCCAATATAGATTGCATGACAGTTTTAAAAAATAAATGTCACCCAATGTAGATTGTATGACAGTTACAAAAAATAAACGACACCCAATATAAATTGTATGACAGTTTTAAAAAATAAATGACACCCAATGAAGATTGGGTGACCTTTTAAAAAAATAAATGGCATACTGAATATTATGGGTGATGATTTTAAAAAAGTATTGAATCAAAAAAACGAATAAAATGCTTTTATAAAAAAATAAATTTTAATGAATAATCAAATTAAAAAAAATAAAAAATGATTACTATAGAAAAGGCATTAGCCAATATATTTAACAGACATGGTATTTCGAGAGCTAATTTATTAGCTTACGCTAAAGATCATTTAGGTAGAATAAAATCGAAAAATACCACCGGAGTTTACGATCTTATTATAGCGTATCTTACTCCATTAATCAGCGCATTTGAAACAGAAATGCAGGTAGTAGACTCTGCTAAAAATTTAAGGAAAGGTCAAACACATAATGTGGAAGAGACTACCGGAAATTTTAGTGGAACTATGGGTAGTTATAAAGAAGAAATTGGTAGAAAACTGGGTGGAAAAACATCGGTTGCTTTCTTCGAATTTTATCCAAATAACCAATCTGAATATTCGCAACCAAACCGAAAAGAAATGGATGCAATATTAAGCAGGATAACAGTAGCAACTAATAAACATCATGTTGCATTAGGTACAGAATTGACAGCTGTTTTATTGGCTTTAAAACCAGATTATACTGCATCAAGAGGTGCACAAACAGAAACAATTGCCGATGTGGCAGCCAATAAAGCAGATGTAACTGCTAATCAGCTGGCATTGGCGAATGGTTTAAACAAATCTTTTCACGAAATTGCTGCAAAGCATACCGATAATATTGCTCCATGTATTGGTTTGTTTAATTTCAATTTATTGTATTCTGTTACCCATCATCAGCATACGGTATTTACAGGTACTGTTTTAATAACAAAAGAAGTAACGGTACTTAACCGTTCTCTGGATGATAACATGCAGATTGTTGCTAAAAATACCACCGATAATGCAGATTTCTGGATATGGAATGGTGCAATACCTTTTGATCCGGAACATGTAAAAGCCGTACTGGTAAAAGCAGGCAAATCCGTTAATTTAAAGGCATCGGATATTGGAGATGTAAACAATCCATTCCTTACTATTAAAAATGCAAGTACTGTAAATACAGTTGGCTACGAGGTAACGATAATAGGGTAATAGCATAATTTGATAATGTGCTGATTTGATAATGTGCTAATGAATTCAAATTGCGACTGATTAATGAAAGTCTGCGGAGTAATCTGCAGGCTTTTTATTTTAGTATTATTACAATCAAATACGATTGTTTAAATATTAAATCATAATTATTTTAATTCTGCTTCAATGGAATTTATATAAAGTAGTTTCCTACTTTTGTTTTTACAATTCTAAGTATGAGAAAGCTTATAATAACCTTTTCTATATTATTAATTCTATCTAATAATTTATTAGCACAGCGAGTAACAAGAGCTTTAATTATTCCTATTCCTGATACTTTAATTCATAATAGTTTATACAATAAAATTACTTGTATAGATTCAAGATCTGATACCACAAATTTTGGAATTGTTCACTGGGGTTTTTCTAATAGGAAAGCAAGAGTAGTTGCTAATACTCCACTGAATATACAATTGGCTAACTTATTAAAGAAGGTGAACGATACTGCTGCAAAAGATGGGAAACTGCTTCTTAATATCAGATATTATGGTATTACAGAAGCCCCTGTTTTATTTACTGAACACGGATATTGTATGCTAAGAGCAGAATTATATGCTCAAAAAGAGGATAGATATAAAGTTATTGAACTATTGGATACCATCTGGGAAAATAGTGCTATAGACGTTACTAAAGATTTATTGAAGAACAGTGGCGATTTATTAACCCATTTTATCATTGACAATTTAAGCTACGAACCTACCGATACCAACAGTTACAGTTTACAGGAAGTATTGAACGTAGATAGTATAGAAAAAAGTAAAATACCAGCATACACTACTACAAAGTATAAAGATGGTTTGTATTTAAGTTACGAATCGTTTAAAATGCAGCAACCTGATAATCAGATTTACTACAGCAAGAGAAAAGATGGTAGCTATAAAATATTGAACAAAATAAATGCGGATGGTACGCAATCCCGAATAAAAGGATCGCAATCTTATGCTATGATTATTAATGGTGAACTTTTTATTGGTACCGATTATGGTTTTGATCCTATGAGTAAGGTAAATAATGAATTTGTTTTTACCGGGAGAGTCAAAACAAGTATTAACAGTGGACAAGCATTTATGGCCAGTTATTTATTTGGTATAATAGGAGGATTAATTGCTGTTGAGGCAGGTTCTAATAAAAATTATTTAATAAAAATTGATCATAAAACAGGTGGGTTTATGAATATAAAAGAAATAAAATAGTGCTGCTTAAATGCAATGATTAAAGTGAAATGGCATTAAAATTAAAAAGCACTGCAATATATAATTACAGTGCTTTTTTATAGATGTTATAAATTATTCTATACCCTATAATTGTTCAAATTTAGCCTGGAAGAATCGTAGATACTTAGGTTCGTATACCATTTTCAAACCTTTTATTTTATCTCTTCTGTTATACACCACCGCTACCGATTCTGCTACCACATCCATATGTGCCTGTGTATATACTCTTCTTGGTATGGTTAAACGTACCAGCTCTAATTTAGGATAATAATTCTTTCCTGTTTTAGCATTCCTGCCGGCAGAAACAATACCTCTTTCCATACTTCTGATACCCGATTCCAGATATAGTTCGGCTGCCAGCGTTTGTGCAGGAAACTGATCTTGTGTAAGTTGCGGTAAAAATTGTTTAGCATCTATAAATACACCATGTGTTCCGGTAGGTTGCACAATAGGTACTCCATAACTCATCAACTTATCACCCAAATAAAGAACCTGTCCTATACGTGCTTTCATGTGATCGTCGGACACCGATTCTGCAATACCTATTGCCATTGCTTCCATATCACGACCTGCAAGACCTCCATAGGTATGTAGTCCTTCATAAATAACTACCATATTGCGTGCTTCTTCAAAAATATCCCAATCGTTCAATGCCAGGAAGCCACCAATATTTACCATAGCATCTTTTTTAGCACTCATGGTTGCACCATCAGTAAGGGCACAAATTTCTCTTACAATTTTAGCAACCGATTTTTTGGCATATCCTTTTTCTTTCTGTTGTATAAAGTAAGCGTTCTCGGCCACACGGGTCATATCATGTATAATCTTAATGCCATGCTTTTGGGTTAAAGCTCTTACGGCTTTTAAGTTCTCCATAGATATAGGCTGTCCGCCGGCCATATTTACCGTAGTAGCCATACATACATAAGGAATTCTTTTAGCACCATATTTATTAATAACTGCTTCCAGTTTATTCAGATCAATATTCCCTTTAAAAGGAAATAATGATTCAGAATCGTGGGCTTCGTCTACTATTACATCAATAAATGTCCCCCCAGCAAGCTCCTGATGTAAGCGTGTTGTAGTAAAATACATGTTGCCCGGAATTACATCGCCTTTCTTTATCAATATCTTAGAAATAATATGTTCGGCACCTCTTCCCTGATGGGTAGGTATCAGGTATTTATACCCGTAATATTTTCTTACAGCATCTTCCAGATGATAGTAATTTACACTACCAGCATAGGCTTCATCCCCTGTCATCATTCCTGCCCATTGTCTGTCGCTCATAGCAGAAGTTCCACTGTCTGTCAGTAGATCAATATATACATCATCCGATTTTAAAAGAAAAGTATTGAAGCCCGCTTCTTTAATAGCTTTTTTACGTTCCGCATAAGTGGTCATTTTCAATAATTCAACCATCTTAATTTTAAAAGGCTCTGCCCAGGAAGTTCTTTTCATATAGTGTGATTTATTTTAATATTTAAGGGTAAAAGTATCAGACTATAACTTCCTGACATATGACATTCGTCATGTGGTATTGATTTTAGGTATGTTTTATATCTAAAATAATTCTACATTACCCATTATTAATAATAGGATATTTAAAATATATTTAAATAAGTGTATGATTTTATCGTAAATGCCTAAAAGAAACGATAGGATAAAAAGAGAATTCTTAAGGCTTTTGCAGGAAACGAGCAACGGTATCGTTGATAGATAAAGTACATTCCATGCCAATTTTAACGGCATAATTTTCAGTATTATGACTGATCGGAAAATCAAAACAAACAGGATAATTATAATCCTTTATATGGGCATAAACAATCTCCTGAATAGATGCGCCAAAGGGGATAGTAGTATCTTTCATATCGGTAAATCCCCCTACAATAAGTCCTTTAAGATGTGCTAAAGAACCATTTCTTTTCAGCTGATAAAGCATTCTGTCAATATTGTATAAATGCTCGCCAATATCTTCGATAAATAGTATTTTATCCTTTGTATTAAATGCAGAAACTGAACCTACTAAATGTGCTATGATGGTCAGGTTGCCACCTATTAATTTCCCCATTACATTACCAGTTTTATTCAATGGATTAGCAGGAATAGAATAGGAGAGTTCCTTTCCTTCAATCGCTGAAAATAATGAATCTGTAAATGGGTTGGGCGATAAATTGTTATTAAAAGCCGCTGCCATAGGGGCATGTATAGTAGCTATACCATAGCAGCTATAAATATGAGCATGCAAAACGGTAATGTCGCTAAAACCAATAAGCCATTTGGGATGTTTTACAAACTCCGAAAAATCTATCTGATCAATAATTCTGCTTAATCCATAACCACCTCTGCCACAAAGAATGGCATCAATAGAATGATCGTTGAGCATGGATTGTAAATCGGCAAGTCGCTCTGCATCCGTGCCAGCAAAATAATGAAACTGATGACCAACTGTTTTACCCAACTTAATGGTGTATCCTCTTTTCTCGAATGCAGCAATACATTGCTGAACATTTTCCAGAGGCATATATCCCGAAGGACAAACCATTCCAATTGTATCGCCCGGAGAGAGGTAAGGAGGATGTATCATTTAATTAAGAATTAAGAATTAAAAATTAAGAATTAAATACATTGTGAAATGAGCATAAAAAATTAAGAATTAAAAATGTAATACAAGAGTGTAAATCCATGTTTACAATAAATGCCTTTTGTTTTCCTTCATTCTTAATTATTAATTCTTAATTTTTAATTATCATTTTAAAGCAGCAACCCATTTCTTTCACCACAATCAATAGCAATATCATACCCTGCATCTGCATGACGGAAAACACCCATTGCAGGATCATTGTAAAGAACCCTGCTAAGACATTTTGCAGCACGCTCTGTACCATCTGCTACTACTACCATTCCGGCATGTTGTGAGAAGCCCATGCCTACACCACCACCATGATGGAACGACACCCAGGTAGCTCCACCTGTTGCATTACTTAATAGGTTGAGTAATGCCCAGTCGCTCACCGCATCACTACCGTCTTTCATAGATTCTGTTTCTCTGTTAGGAGAAGCTACAGAACCACAATCAAGGTGATCTCTTCCTATAACTATAGGTGCTTTTACTTTGCCTTCTGCTACCAGTTTATTAAAGATTAATCCAGCTTTTTCTCTTTCACCCATTCCTAACCAGCATATACGTGCAGGCAAACCTTGAAAAGCAATCTTTTCTCTTGCCTGCGTAAGCCAGTTGATTAAATGATGATTATCGGGGAATGCTTCTATTAAAGCACGGTCGGTAGTATAAATATCTTCCGGATCACCACTTAAAGCTACCCAACGGAAAGGTCCTTTTCCTTCGCAGAATAATGGACGGATGTAAGCAGGTACAAAACCCGGGAAATCATATGCATTAGCAATACCAGCCTGCTTTGCATACTCTCTAATGTTATTACCATAATCAAAAACAATTGACCCCAGCTTTTGCATATCCAGCATCAATTGCACATGACGCCCCATACTGGCAATAGCTTTTTGCTTGTATAATTCAGGATCCGTTTTACGCAATTCAAGCGCCGATTCTAAAGTAAAACCATTAGGAACATAACCATATAAAGGATCGTGAGCAGAAGTCTGATCGGTTAAAACTTCAGGAATAATATTATCCTTGATCATTCTTTGTAATACATCGCCAGCATCGCCAACCAGACCTACTGATAGTGCTTCTCCTTTGGCTTTTGCAGCTAAAACCCATTCAATAGCTTCCTCATAACTATAGGTCATTTTATCAATGTATCTGGTAGCAATACGTTTCTTAATACTTTCAGGATTGATATCAATACCCAGGAAGGTAGCACCAGCCATAGTGGCAGCTAAAGGTTGTGCACCACCCATACCACCAATACCTGCTGTTACTAAAAGTTGCCCTTTAAGTGTTCCGCCAAAATGTTGTTTACCACATTCGGCAAAGGTTTCATAAGTACCTTGTAATATACCTTGTGTACCTATATATATCCAGGAACCTGCAGTCATCTGCCCATACATCATTAAACCTTTAGCTCTAAGTTCGTTAAAGTGTTCCCAGGTAGCCCAATGTGGTACCAGATTACTATTGGCTATCAATACTCTTGGAGCCTGCTCGTGTGTACGAACAATGCCTACAGGCTTACCGCTCTGAACCAATAATGAATGTTCATTATCCAGAGTAAGTAATATTTCAATAATTTTTTCTAAAGCAGGTCTGTTTCTTGCTGCCTGACCAATACCTCCGTACACTACCAGTTCATCAGGATTTTCGGCAACCATTTTATCCAGATTGTTCAGCAACATTCGTAAAGGAGCTTCGGTTTGCCAGCTTTTAGCATTTAAAGTAGTACCTGTTGGCGATATATAAACAGGGTGTTTAGCATAAGTTTCCAGAAAAGTCTTTGTATCCATAACAGTCGTTAGTTTAACGTTTGCAAATATGAGGGTTTTTCGTGTCGGTTTAATAGCAGTAACAGATTTATTTAAGGATTAAATCTTTCTGTAAAACCAGAGCGATATAGCTATAACAAAAAACCTCATCAAAGCAACACTTTGATGAGGTTTAATAAATATTTATTTACAGACTAAAGTCTTGATCCTTCTTCTTTCTTTCCTTGTTTAAGTGAAGGAGTTTGTTTTGGTAAAAGAGGACTCCAGTCCCAGTTTACATCACCAAGTTTAATACCATAAAAAGTTTGATTGGTTTTATTGGCATTCAGATTAGTGATATTAATACTGTCTTTAATTACAAAAGGAGATGGTAAAGAAGTTACGTTACTGCTGCTATCTATAAATACCCATAATCTTTTTTGATTGGTGGATGGATTATTAAAAGTAGTATCCAGTCCAAGTATTAATCGCTTCATGTAAACAATATCGAGTGCAGTAACTTTACCATCACCGTTAACATCAGCAGCAATAACTTTATAAGGCGAATTTAAAGTAGCTTTTCCTAAGATATGAGACTGAATTAAAGCAAGATCTAAAGAGGTAACTCCATTAGTCTTATTAATGTCATGTTCTCTTGTTGCTTTTAAAGTATAATTTCCTGTTTGCAATTTGTAAGTAAAAGTACCTGTAGTGTCAGTATTAACAGCTGCAGTTGCACCGGTAGCAGAAATTGTTGCATCTTTTATAGAAGTTCCATTAGGTGTTATGCATTTACCAACTACACTAAAGCCGTCGCTCCAGGTGGTGGTTACTTTCACAGCACCAATTAATCCTGTAGCTTTATTGGTGGCATTATAAGGAAAGCAAAGTCTATCAACAGTAACCGCATCTGTACCTCCGGAAGTCTGAATTTCATGTGTGGTTGGTTCTGGTAAACTCATGTCTGGATCTATATAAAGTGTTACTACATCATCGGAGGTAGTAACGTAATTGAAGGTATATTTAAGTACCAACAAATGCGGTGTACTAATTCCTAATAAAGTAGGGCCAGAGCCATTGTAAACACCCGAAACAGCACCTTTTCCTACTCCTGCATAAAATCCTCCACCTGCATTCTTTAAATATATTCTACAGGAAGTTGAATAATTACTCCCCCCCATAATTCTAACAAGATCGGTAGATGTTCCAGGGATATTAGAAAATTGACATAACAAAAATAAATATACACTTCCTCCTTTAGTTGAAGTGAAACCAGTTCCAACACCATCCTGATCACTTATCAGAGAAAGACATTTGGTAGCATTATCAAAGGATGGATAAGAAATAGGATTATTAACGATAGCATTATTGGTACAAATTGGTCCTGTACAGGAACCAAGTCCACCAACATTACTGGAGTTGTTTGTCCAGCCATTTTGACCGCTTAGATTTCCTTGAGAAAATGTACTGAAATTTGAATATAACAGTGGTTGACTAAATGAAGTAAATCCAATAGAAAATACTATTATAATAGACATTATAATTCGCATAAAATGTTTGTTTTGTATTGCGAATTAAATAAAAATCTATTAATAATGATAGAAATAATTTATAAAAGGTTATTCAAATAGTTCACCACTTGGGATTTTTATTTCCAGATCTTTCCAGCTCTTCGTCCAGTCACCTTGTGCAGCTAATTTACCTTCTTCAATCATCTGACGAATTCTCCATACCATAAAAACATCACCCGTTTGAATCTTCATTTTGCTAAGTGCATTATGCAATACCTTATGTAGTTTTTGATATTCTGTCGTAATCACATTAAGAATATCT
>JBAXVH010000050.1:0-8077 GCA_037129215.1 Bacteroidota bacterium
TTTATATTGAATGTGATTATACTATCTCTTTCGTGTTTTAGTTGCTTTATTTCGTCATTTTGTAGCTTTGTGATAGAATCGTGAGTTAAAGTATAAACAAGTGAAGCTAACGTCAAAATAACGGCTAAAATAATTAAAAAATGTTTCCAAGTAAGATTATTCGGTTTTGGTGTCTGTGTTTCCATTTGTATTTCCGTTTTTTAATTTGTCATAAACATTAATTCCAAAAAGAGTAGCTATTATAGAAGATACCACTACAAGCACACCTGTAAGCAAAGACCAATCGTTATGTTTATATGCCCAATACGTCCAAGTTATAACGGGTGAGCAAAAGCAAAATATTACTATAACAAAAGCAGATAGCTTCTTTCCGCTAAAACCTATGTTTGCGTTGTTATAGCTATTGAGCCAATCTTTTATTCTTTCTTTTATGAATTGTAGCATATATATAGATATGTTAAGATTTTATACATATAGCAGTTGTTATGTTAAGATTTTGCGATAATCTATACATTAGATAGTTTCGTAAGTTATTTTAGCAGGAACACCTTTTGCTATTTGAGCCTTAACATATTCCATTATTGTATTAAATGGCGTTCTGCTTACGTTTCCTTGTGGTATGTTCAAATCTATTGAAGTACAAGGAGCGCAACATCCTTTTAGCTGATAAGCCCAATTTGCAGGGTGAATTTCTATGTCTTCGTGTCCTATTACGTTTAACAATCGTACCACTTCGCATTTGTTTACGGGGCTATCGTAAATATCGAAATCGTATTCGCCTTCGGGTATTAGCGTGTCGGTGCGCTCCAAGCAGAAAGACATTTTATTGCCATCTGCATTAACTATTTGACCAAACGTAGTACCAAACGTACCGACAACTCCGCAATGTTCTGCTGTGTTGGTTATTTGCTTTTCTGTGTAAAAAGGGTCGCCCGCTTTAAATCTCTGTATTTTTATCATCTTTTCTTTTCTTTACATAATTTACAATCCATCTGCTTATAGTTACAATACCTATAACAATAGCTAAACACGCTGAAACTAATTGCGCCCAAGAAACTAATTCGGGTGAAGGTACAATCATTAAGAAAACGAAAAACGCTCTCGCAAAAAAAGACAGCAATGTAAAACCTATAATAGGTACTGACGCTCTGGTTGTTAAAGGGTCGTGTATTGTTATATGTAGCAGTTCGTGATATGACATTTGTTTTTTCTTTTTATTTTATATTTAAGTTAATTATTTGCATTTTCCTACGTTACTTTTAGAAGAGTCGCTCGGCTTTGAAGCCATCATATCTTTTAAATTTGTTTCGTAAACATAAGGTATGCTTACATTAATAAAATAAAATTTGATTTTTATTTTTGCATCTACTTTTATCATAACTTTTTCTCTATGCAAAAGCAAATCTGAAGAGTTATTTCCAAGTATCTTTAAAACTTTATCGGGGTTTAGTACGCAATTAAAACCTAATACTGATGTACTTTCGGGTTGTATTGTTTGAGGAATTGAATTTTGAATACTTGTAACAAAGTTGTTATTCAAATAAACATTTGCACTCGTACTTGTAATATCTATTTTTAAGGCACTTTGATTTTTAAAATTCATAAATAAATCAAAGTCAAATTTGCTCATATCTACAGAGTTTACTTTTATTCTATTGAACGATATACAATAGTTTAATAGTCTTTTATACTCATAGTACAAAAGCCCTCCAAGAGCGAATACGCTTATCGCTCCTGCTACAACATATTTATTTGTCAGTATCTTTTTTAGATTCATCTTTTATTTTTATCTCTTCTTGTATTTCTGTTTTTGTTTGCATCAAAAGAAGAGCCTCAACTTGTTCGGGTGTGATGTCGCTAAATTGCTCTATTAGCGGCTCAACATCAATAAATTCAAGTGAAACACCGCTTTCTGATTCCATTAAAGCAGTAAATTCTTTATTTACAACGGCAGTATTTTCTGCATCAAATTGATACATACTTCCATTAACTAAAATTGGATTTCCGCTCTCATCTCTTTTGCAATATTGCTTTGCCAATATCTCTCTCGCTTCATTGTAAGTATCGTTTGCATCTTTCAATCGCTTAATATTCTTAGCAACCAAAAGAGATAACTTACCACCCAACTTCATACTTTTAATCAACTCAAAAGAGTTTAATGTTTTTTGTATTTCTATATTTTTCATATCTTATAAATAATTTGTTTGTGCAAAGATAATAATAATTTTTATACGTTGTTTATCTGTGCCAAATAATTAGCTACGTCTTGTTGCCTTTGTGCATCTACCTCGAAGCCCGTTTGTGAATTATGGCTCACACTTACTATAGTTTTTGTAAAGTCAGGTGCTACGTTATCTGTAGGGTGTAGCCCTATTGAAATGTTCACACCGTAAGTATCTGTTGGTACTTGGTTTCCATTTTCATCTACTGTAAAAATGTCCCACTCGTTGCTTAATACGGGTGTTCCTGTCATTATGTATTTATCCATTTTAATATGATATTGTTTGTACGTCTGTTGGCAATAATCTTACATTATTACAGTTACTTATAGTACCATTAAAGGTACATAGTGTTTTACCTGCACTTGCATCTATATCTGTAAAATTTACATAGCTTAAGTTTTGATTTGCGCCTTGTTTTAATGTTAAAGTTGCTTTAGTGCCTACACTTGTTGATGACACTGCAAAATGCCCAGATGCCGCACCTAATGGAATATTAAATACAGTAGTAATTACATACGTTCCACTGGGGTTGAATTTTAATGTTGTTGGATTGGAAATGTTAGTGTTGTAAGTGCCAATAGTTAAAGTACCTGTAGTTACCCAAGTAGTATTACTCAATACTGTTGCAGTTGTAAAAGTACAGTTAGGATTAGCACCTCCAAATGTAATTGTTGATATAATACCTGCATTAACTGTTATAGAACCCCACCCACTCGTTGTTCCCCAATTATTAAAGGTTGCATTACCTCCTATTACGGTTATACCACCTGAAGCGTTAACCGTTCCCGAAACGTAAGTATGAGTTGTATTATTCGCCCCTGCTGCTGACGTTGTTATCGTTCCTGCGTATCTTATTTCACCACCTTGTATGGAGGAGTATAAAGTGCCTGTTCCTGTCATCTGAAAAATAGCATTCCCATAAGCCTGTGCACCAGCATAGTTAAATGTAAGATTCGTTCCTACATAAATAACATTGCCTCCACTATTAATTAATCCTGTTGTGCTGGAACTTACATCCACAGCACCATTAAATGTCCAGCTATCTGCAAAAGTTAATAGTGATGATGCTCCTAAACGTGAGATTAAAGAACCTGACCAAGTTTTGCCATTAGAAGTTAAGGTTGCATTTGCATTTATTCCCAGCGTTCCTGTGCCTGTAATTGTCATTGACGAAGATAACGTAACATTTCCTGATACTGTTACTCCGTTTGTTATAGTAAAAATATTAGCATATCCTGTTCCCTTTGTAAAATCAAGTGTTTTACAAACTAACGAAGCTGCATTTAATACACAATTTCCACTATTATTTGAAAAGAAAGCACCATCCAATGATGTAGGTACTAAACCTGTAGCAAGTCCTCCATCAGTTAAAGACCAATTAGAAGCTAAATTCCACGCTGTAGAACCTGTATTTCTAAAATAATAACTTGCCATTACGTTTTAGTTATATTAAGCCCAAATAATAACTTTTGAGCGGAAGTTAAAGAAACTATTGAAATTACTAATACATCACCTGCGCTACAAGATATACTTAATCCTGTTGCCTGATTTTTATAAGCAGAACTTAAAGATGGCTTAGTTCCCCAAATACTTGAACCTGCTACATAGTAAGATGAATAAGTGTCTTTAAATGTATCTAATTGACAAGTTGAAGTTATCGGTGTATTGCTTATCTCTAATAATGTCCACCCTGTTATTGTGCAATTATAAGGAATGGTTAAAGTAGCTGTTGTGTTAATGTTAATTACCGATAACTGACCATCAAAAGTTCTATAAAGAGTATCTGTAATGTAGTTTGATTTTATAGTAGTTGTAATAGATGTTGTTCCTGTACCTGTAACATCGCCACTTAAAGTTATACTCTGATTTCCTATTAAATAAGTATTAGTATCTAACGCAAATGTTCCTGCGGCAGTCATTTTTACAAAAGGAGTACCACTTACCCACGTTGGATAATCTTTTACAGCAAATGTTCCTAGTCCTAAAGATGTTCTACCTGTTGCAGCAACTAATCCAGTTGCTCCTCCATCCCATTTATACCTATCTGTATATGCTGTATTAAATGTAGTCCAATCAGTTGTACTTAATGCTCCTCTATTAGATGCAGAAGCAGTAGGTAGATTAAACTTATGGTCAACTCCTGAATCAACTATTGCAAAGTCAGTACCTGTAGTTCCTGTGGTTAATGTTTGAGCAGCATCTGTTAAAGAGTTAATTGCTGTAATACCTGTACCAGCCATGATACCTGACTGTTGAGTAACGGTTAATATAATTGATGGTACTGATGGAGCAGGAGATACTGCCGAATAAGCAGGTATAGTTACATCTGTATGGTTAGTTGTACTCCACATTAATTGATAATACTCTCCAGCAACTACACTTAAAACAAAGTTCCAAGAAGCTACTGTATGATAAGGGTCTGCAGGACCTTTTCTTTGAGCCAAACCAACTATAGTACCTGTTGCAGGTAAATCAACTCCATTCTTACGTAACCATATCGTTACATCTTCAGTTGCTGTAGATAAATTTTGTAACTGAGCAGAAAATTGTATATTATAAATACCTGTATTTGCAAATGTTATTCTTGTAAGATTAGTTCCATCGGTAACAACTGTAACTCCATTAGAAATATCTACAGTTCTGTAAATCATTGCATAAGCTGTATTATTAACAGCAGCAGTTTGAGTTACATTATCTTGCCATGCTCCATAATAACCAACGGGCGTTGGTGTTGCGGTATTGCTTAATGTACCACCTGTTAAAGTAAGACCACTGCCAACAATAATTTCTTCCATTATACCAACACCTGCCGTGCTACGACCAACAAGTTTGTTAGTATTCATAGACGTTGTAATAGTTCCTGAAGTCGTTATTGTACCGCCCGAAATAAGCCCTGCCGTTGCTATGCTTGTTACAGTACCGCTACCTTTATTATTAAATGTGTTCCAATCTGTACTTGTCAAGTAACCTCCCTGAGATGTATTTGCAACTTGAATAGAAAAAACACCTGTTGTGTTATTGTAAGATAAAGGCGTTGTGGCTGATAAACTTGATAATGTTATGCCCCCTAAACCTGCTAATGTATAAGTTGGTATATTTAACGTATTAGAAATTAAAGTTGCACTTCCGCTATTTCCTGTTACTGTTAAACTTGTTATTCTATTTGTATATGCTGTATTCCAATTAGCTGAATTATCTGTTATTGAACTACCCCAAGCACTACCTGTTGAAACTGCTATACCTGCACTTGGATAAACCATACCACTACCACCTGTTGCATTAAGAGTATTTGTACTTGCATCAAAGGATAGATTTGTTCCTAATGTTAAAGAAATTAAGTTGTTTGAAGAATCAAAACCTGCAACGCTTGAAGCGGAAACTCCCGTACCTACAAAATTAAAACCTCCCGATGTTGTTACAAAAGCTATGTTTGTTTCTGTTATTCCTACTGAATTACTACCAAAAGCCGATGTTATTAATTGGTCGCCTGTACTATTTCCATACGACAATGTAGTGTTTAAGTCTTGTGTAGAAGGTGGGGCTGTTGCCGTTAATGCGCCTGATACTATGCTCAACCCACTACCTAAAGTTAGTTTTGTAGCTTTATTAGAAGAATCAAGACCTACTATACTTGCTGTACTTAATGATGTAGCTATTGAATTAAATATAACTGAAGAAGATAAATTAACACTAACACCGTGATATAAATTAATACCTGAAGAGTTTATACTAAGATACCCTGAAGTCGCATAACTGCCACTCCAATATTGTGCTTTAAAATTTGAAGTGTTTA
The DNA here is from genome assembly GCA_037129215.1 of Bacteroidota bacterium. GTDB lineage: Bacteria > Bacteroidota > Bacteroidia > Chitinophagales > Chitinophagaceae > CANFLJ01. The sequence goes on from JBAXVH010000050.1 coordinate 6,016, forward strand.
ATGATATTAAGGATGGCGAGCCACTACTATAAGTGTTTACGTCCATTACATAAAAACCTGAAGTATCTCCTGAAGTTGATTGATGATAATTAACACCCATCTCCAAGTTCATTCCCACACTACTATTGCTTGTTAAATGCAAATTACCATTTACTACTATATCTGATTGGTCTGTAGCTGAACTTGCTGGCAGATTTTTTATAAGTATTGATGCTAATGTATCATTTGAAGTAATAGCTATACTGTTTGTTTTATTACCTACAGCTAAAACTTGAGCTAGAGTAGGTGTTGTTCCAGTTACTGATAAAACTCCGCCTGTTAAATTTAATCCACTTCCTAATGTTAATGATACTAGATTTTTACTTGAATCAAACCCTGCTACTGAATTTATTGTTTCATTTGAAAAATTAAATACATTCCCTGTAAAATTTATTACACCACTATCTAAAATAGCAACTGAACTACTTAAATCATTTGAGGTAATGGGTATGTTATTTGTCTTTGCTGATACTAATAGTACTGCAGGCAACCCTCCTCCTCCAGGTAATACACCTATAGGTATAACTGATAATAAATCTATTTTACCTTTAGCATCAACAGTTATTACAGGTATATGTGTAGCATCTCCATAGATTCCAGGAATAACTCCTGTATCTTGATTTATTTCTTCTATTGCACTTTGTACATTATTAGAAGAAATATCTGATGTAGGTGTAAAAACAACAACATCGGCTACATCTAGTAATTTTAATCTACCATTAGATGTGCCGATGTATTTTTTACCATCTTCACCTAAATAATTTTTATTAGGCGTTGCTAAATTATTTAAATGTAATCTGTCAAGCGCCTGCTTTGACAATGCCATATTATATATGTTTTGTAAACCACATTATAAATCCAGTAACAAATGCTCCAACAGCTGATGATAATATAGATGCCTTGCCAATCCAATTGTTTTTATGTTCATTTAATATATCAAGTTCTTCTCTATGAGCATCAAGTTCCTTTCTATTTTGCTCTAAATAAACATGCATCTCTCTCTGTTTTCCTGTTAAATCAACTAACATATCATACATTTTATCAATTTTATTTTCCTGTATTCCCATAATTAGATTAGATTTACTCCATTAATATATTCTGGGTCACCTTTATCTCCTTTACTATCATTAAATAATCTTTTTGTTAAGTTATTCATAATGTATTATTTAATAATGTTATTTAAAGTATTCTACATTTAATACAGTTGTATGTGATGCTATTTCTGTAATCTGAAATCCATCTAAATTTGCATAGTCTGATATTTCAAATATTGATCCATTATTAACAGGAATACCAACAGTTGAACTTACAGGTACTGATTTATTTTGTAACATTCTAGCCACACTACCAGATGATGCATCTGATTCTAATACACATATAGCGTATTTAGCATCAGCAGGAACAGTTAGTGTTTTAACTGCACCATCAACTGTTATTTGTTCAAATGCAAATGATTTTGGACTGTTTAAACCATATCTAACTAATAGGTCTAAATATGATTTGGATTGGTTACCGAATTGTAATGTTGCCATTTTTTATATTTAATTATTAAGAAAACTAATTCATATTGGTACTTGACACCTTTTGCCAACTAGTACCATTCCAAAAACATATTGTATGAAGTGTTGAATTATAAACCATCATTCCGACAGATGGTGACAATGCGTTTATATCGCTTGTACTCAAACTATTGGTTGTAAGTGACTTTCCTTTAATATCTCCATTCTCATCTACATGGAAAACACTTGTACCGTCCAATGTAAGGTCTATTCCTTGAATATGAGTTAATCCATTCTCAAATATTACATCTGTACCTGTGGTTATATAAGTTGAGTTGTAATTCCCATCATCTCCATAAAATCCAAAGTATCCATTTGCGAAGTTTTGACTTGTTAAACCATCGTCAGAGTGTCTTCCATAAACATATTGGTCGCCAAAATGTATAACACCACTATTAGGGTCTCCATAACTATTCTTGTACCATGTATAACCTATATCTCCAATCTCGTGAGCTATATGGTCA
>JBAXVH010000051.1:0-7903 GCA_037129215.1 Bacteroidota bacterium
GCCTCAGTATATGGCACATCTCCATATAAATCTACTTCCATTTGCATAACAAGAGATTTCATAATTCTGCCAATACCTTGAAAAGCTAAATTATTTTGAGCTTGTGCATTATTTATAATTAATTGATAGTCATATGCATTAGTATATCCATTGGTAAAGAAATTCTGTCTGTAAGAAGATGAAGGATAAGTATAATCCCTTTCAGTAGTTGGAATAGCATAAGTAGAACTAAAAGACCAGAATCCCATCCAAATATTGGGATAATCAAGATTTGGATCTACCATCAATGAAGCTGTTTTAGCTAATGCAGCAGGTAAAATTTTAGATGCCGGCACATTCAATGGATTGTTTGGATCTACATTTAGATCCAAAAAATCTTTCTTACAGCTCATAGTTACCATACTTATGAAAGCTGCTATGAATAATATTTTTCTATACATAATTGAAATATTTTAAAAAGTTACTGTTTGTATTTTAGTCTTAGAAAGTTAAGTTAAGACTTACTCCAAATTTACGAGTTGTTGGAGTCTGACCATTATTAGTGATACCTACACCATTTCCTGTAGTTGTACTAAATTCAGGATCTGTCCACTGATTTTCTTTTGGAAGTATCATAAGTAAATCTCTACCAAATATAGCAATAGAACCAGCTTTCACAAACTTAGATTTACCTAAGAATTTAGCAGGGATATCGTAAGCAAGACTTACTTCTCTTAATTTCCAAAAATCAGCAGAAGTAACATAGTTAGAACCTACTGTGTTATACAAATTAGCATAAAAATTAATACTATTAGTAATTGCTCCATTACCCATATTTGTAACTATGTTCGTATTAGGCGCATAAGTTGGAGTACCATTTGGATTAGTATTGGTATTATAAACTGAATTTGGAAAAACAAATGCTTCACGATTATATTTCACTGAATTTTCAGAAATACCAGAGAAATCCATATTCTGTGCAGCGGCATGTAATACTACAGCGCCATGACGATACTCAGCAATTGCACTCAAAGTGAATCTTTTATAAGTTACTGATGTATTAAAAGAAAAGATATCAGGTGCAAAAGTTGTTCCAAATGGTTTCAACTTAGCATCTTTTCCTGGAACACCTGTTTTTGAATCAACAATTACCATTCCATAAGTTGCACTTTTTGTAGCAGTATCTCTATTCCAATCTGTAGTTTGCAATACAGGATAAGGATTTCCTGTAAGTGCATAAATACCACCACCAAGGCTATAAGTACCAGTTGTGTTAATAGCTAATGAGGTAATATCTTTAGTGATAGAAATTACTTTACTTTCAATATGTGTGTAATTTACTCCTACCTTCCACTGTAAATCTCTTTTTTGAATCAATACACCGCTTAAAGATATTTCATATCCCTTATTTTGAGTTTCTCCTACATTTTGAAGTGCATTAGGACGACCAGCTCCAGCAGAAATATTTGCTACCAATGTTTGGTTAGTAGTATTCTGCTGATAATAAGAGAAATCGGTATTCAACCTGTTTTTAAACCATACCAATTCCAGACCAACTTCTTGTTCTGCTGTAAATTCTGGTTTAAGGTTTTTGTCATAAAAAGTATTCTGCAACAAATAACCGTTAATTGTATTACCAGATGCATCAGTATAAGGAAAACCTAAAGAAGTAGCAGCTGTGTAGTGCGTTCTTGTTTGATAAGGGCTTATGCTAATGTTACCAACTTTGGCATAAGAAACTCTGATTTTGCCCGAACTTAAAGGAGCCCAGCTCTTAACAGCAGGAATTGCTTCAGAGAAAATAAAAGATAAATCAGTTGAAGGATAAACAAAAACTCTATTTTCGGGTTCCAATCTTGAATCTGCATCTCTTCTTATAGCACTATGAAAAAATAAGTAGTTTTTATACTTCAAGCTAAGATCTGCAAACATACCAATTGCTCTTTGCTTAGATTCAGTGTAATAAGATAAAGGTTTACTTACAGCAGTTGAAGGCCCCCAAATATCACCAAGTTCATCATAATCATTTACATTACCATTTATATCTGCTCCAGTTTCGTTCAATTTAGATTGTACTTCATATACTTGAGCACCCAACATTAATGTGCCTCCAAAATCACTATTGAAATCATGTGTACCTCTTAATAAGAAATCACCTTGAATTCTTGAATTAGTTGACGCACCTCTGTAACCATGTGGTGCAATTTTAGTGCCTTGGAATTTAGATCCAGAAGCACCACTATAAATACCATTTACATCTCCTACCTGAGCATTTGAAGCAATATCAGCTAACCATGGATCGTATTGCATTCCTCTTCTAAATACTTCAAAGTTCGAAGTTGAATTAGCATAAGATATTTTATATGATGCTGTTAACCATTTAAGTGGTTTATAAGTAAAGTCCACATTAGCAAGTACATCATCTGTCCATGTTTTATCTCTTGAATTTGCAATAGTCCAATAAGGATTACCATAATATGCATTAAAGTAACCACTTTGAGTTGCAAAAGGATTATTAACAATATCCTGCAATTGAGTTAATGGAACGTGAGCAGGAGTTTGAATAATAGACTGATATACATCTTCCCCTCTTTCTGAAGCACCAACTACATCAGTTAAAGATTTAGCATAGTTTACATTAAATCCTACAGTAAATTTATTTATATCTTTACTTGCACTAACTCTGATAGTGTTTCTTTTATACTGATCATTAGGCATTGTACCATTTCTTTTCAAATCTTGTAAAGAAACAAAGAATTGACCTCCAGTTGCATCTGCATTCGAAAAGGAAATATTATTTTCGAAAGTAGTTGCATCCTTGAAGAAATTTCTTTTCTCATCAGGTCGTGCACTATAAGGAACCATCCAAGTAGAATCGTGATAAGTGCCATTTGCATTAAAAATTCTTACTGGAAGTCCCAATGGTACCATGTGACCATCGTATCTTGGACCATAAGACTGATTTTCATAAGGTATGTAATAAGGATTACCTGTTGCATCAACAGCTTCTCCTCCGTTTGATCCAAATTGATTTTGGAACTTAGGCATAAAAGAAACTTGTTCCACAGTTAATGAAGAAGAAAAATTGATAACAGATTTACCCTTTGAACCTCTTTTAGTTGTGATAATCAAAGCTCCATTTGAAGCTTCGTTACCATATACAGCAGTTGCACCAGCGCCTTTTAATACGTTGATACTTTCTACATCATTAGGATTAATACTATTGTAATAAGACAATGGAACCACAGAACCATCCACCACTAATATTGGTTGGTTGTTACCTAATAAAGAACGATTACCTCTTAATACAACCCTTACATCACCTCCAACACCAGAGTTTGGAGTAGAGATAGTAAGACCAGCTACTTTACCAGTTAAAGCAGTAGCAAGGTTGGTTGCTTTACCTCTTGTTAAATCACTAGCAGATACTTGTGTAGTTGCATAGCCAAGTTCTTTCTTTTGTTTTTTAACACCTAAAGAAGTGTTTACTACTACGTCTTCCAGTTTCTGAACGGAAGAACCTTTTAACACAACTGCATTAAATCCTTCAGTTGGAGTAAATGAATACGGAGAGTATTCATTGTAAGAGATGGTAATTTTTGCTCCAGCCTTAACTTTAATAGCAAAATTTCCATTTTCATCGGATTGAACAGCATTCTTGCCTCCAACTTCCTTAACCGTAGCACTTTGTACCGGTTCGCCATTTTCATTTGTCACTTTTCCTGTTACTGTTTTAACCTGTGCCCACAAAAAAATTGATGGGACGATGAACAGCATGAGTAGTAATAGTTTTCTCATAAATTCACAAAATTTTTTGTTAAAGAGCCCGCAATATAATGAAGAATGATATATCACAAACTTTTTGGCGTTTTTTTTTTGAAATAAAGCCTGTACGACTAATAAATAAGACTATTTATTGAAAAAATATTAATCAAAAGGATCTATTTACTATTCCTGAATCAAAAAGTGGTTTTCTTCTTTAACAATAAACAGATAGTTGGATACCGTCTATCCAAAATAACCTGCCCTTAATATTGAAATTAATCTAATTCTTGAATTAGGAATACAATAAACTACTGAATACAAATTTGATGATTTGACAATTTGATAATTTGATAATAAATACAAATACAGAGAGCAGAGAGAACAGCATGCGGTTGAATACAAACACAGATAAGAGTTAACAGCAAAAAAGAGGTGCGACAATATTGTCACACCTCTTTAATTTTATATAAAATAATCAATAAAGCTTAATTAATACGATGTATTCTCTCCTTACTCCTATCTCCTTGTATTTGTATTACTTTGTGCCTTTGTGCCTCATTGCCTTTGTGCCTTGTATTACCCCCCAACCTGAACATCAAAGCTTGCTAATTCTACAAACTGATGCATACGTTCGCTGATATCTTCTTTGGTTATTTCTCTTAATCTTTGTGTACCAAATTTTTCTACACAGAAGCTAGCCATTGCACTTCCAAGAATAATTGCACGTTTCATGTTATCGAATGAAATATCATTGGTTTTTGCAAGGTGAGCAATAAATCCACCTGCGAAAGTATCACCAGCTCCAGTTGGATCGAATACTTCTTCCAATGGTAATGCTGGAGCTACAAATATTTTATCTTCATAGAATAATAATGCTCCATGTTCACCCTTCTTGATGATAACATATTTAGGACCCATTTCACGGATTTTAGCAGCAGCTTTTACCAGTGAATACTCACCACTCAACTGACGGGCTTCGCTATCGTTTACCAATAGCACATCTACTAAGCTAATTGTTTTTAATAATTCTTCCAACGCTATCTCCATCCAGAAGTTCATGGTATCCATAACGATTAGTTTTGGACGAACTTTTAATTGCTCTATTACACTACGTTGTACTGAAGGAACAAGGTTACCTAACATCAGAAATTCAGCACCTTGAAAGCTATCTGGAACAACGGGTGTAAAGTTTGCTAATACGTTCAATTGTGTATCCAGGGTATCACGGGTATTCATATCCATGTGATAACGGCCACTCCAGAAGAATGTTTTTTCGTCTTTTTTAATCTGAACACCTTCCAGATTTACGTTACGGGCAGTAAGTGCATCCAGCTCTTCTTGCGGAAAATCACCACCAACTACCGAAATCTGCTTTACAGGAGTAAAGTTCGATGCACACCAGGCAATATAAGTACCTGCGCCGCCTATAATCTTATCACTTTTTCCAAAAGGAGTCTCAATAGCATCAAAAGCCATTGAACCTACAACAATTAAACTCATAAAATGGGGAAATATTAGTTACGGGAGGCAAAACTAAGGGAGAGGGTTTAATTAATATTTAAAAATTAATAATTAACAATTAAATACATGCATCTACAACTATCCAAATGGTATCCATCCATTGACCATAAACTCCATTCTACTGTTCTATTGTATATTACTTCCTCCGGATATTTATATGCAAATAGTACAAAATGTAGGCTATTCTCATAAAATCATATCACAAGCCAATTCTACTATCAGACTTATTCTTTCAAACAATGTCTACAGTTTATCTTCTTAAGTCCCAAATTCCATCTCTTCAACGCTCTCCGAACTCCTATTATTGCTCTCTTATTATTTTATATACCCTTCTTAAAAAATCATCTTGGCTTCTCAACTTCTTTCAGTCCTCTCTGAACAATTCACATGCTTCTCCGAACTACTTACACGAATTTCTTAAAAAATCATACAACCCTCTCCATTTTTTACCGTCTTCTCTGAATGGCCTATCGTACCTTCTTAAAAATTTACATGCCCTTCCTTAAAATTGTCAGAGCTTTCTTAATAATTGTTCTTATTAAAATAAATCTCTGTACAATATTTTGGTACTGGATACTGTGTCTTAATATAATTAAATTTATCACTCAGCACCTCTTTGCCTTGTATTGGCTGTTTGTATTCACTTTGTGCCTCTGTGCCTAGTTGCCTTTGTACCTCTTTTTACTTTTTGTTTTTTACTTTTTACTTTAAAGTCCGTACTTATCTACGAGGTAAATAAATGCCGCCATGTTTACTGCCCCCAAGTGCAGCTCTCTTTTATTTACATTCTCAAACACGTCATTTGCTGCGTGGTGTACATCAAAGTATCGCTGACTATCGGGTATCAATTCTGCCTCTGGTATTTTAAATGCAGTATACAAAGGATTGATATCGGTACCTCGGCCATCGTGCAGAAAATCGGTACACCCATAAGGAGCCAATAATTTCTTCCAGCTATCAATTTTAGCCCATCCTAAAGCATCTGTTGTAATACTAAAACCACGTGGAGTAAATCCACCCGCATCGCTCTCTAATGCAAACACATGTTTCTCTTTATTTTCTACTGCCAGCCGGGCATATTCCTTACCTCCTCTTGTACCATTTTCTTCGTTCGCAAACAACACAAAACGAATGGTATGTTTGGGATGATAGTTCAAAGCCTTAAAAACTCTGAGCAACTCTAAAGTCTGAGCAATGCCTGCGCCATCATCATGAGCTCCTTCGTTAACATCCCAGCTATCCAGGTGTCCGCCGACTGTGATATACTCCTCTTTATTTTGGGTACCTTTTATCTCGGCTACTACGTTGTGCCCAATAGTATCGGGCAACATTTTTCCATAGGTAAATAAGGATACCTGTAAGTCTTTATTCTTAATAATATTTTCGTGTAAAACGGTAAGATCTTTTAGTCCAATAGCAACTGCAGGAATCTTTGGAAAACTATCATTATAGCCCATCCAGCCGGTATGCGGATTATTATCGGTAGCATGGCTCATACTACGAACAATTACGCCCACAGCGCCATAACGGGCTGCATGACTGGCACCTCCTCCCCTATACTTTACACTCTGACCGTAAGATTCGAAAGTGAAAATATTGGTTTCATCAAAGTCACAATTATAAAAAACAATCTTCCCTTTTGCTTCTTCTTTTCGCTTATCGAGTTCCTCAAAACTTTTCACTTCCAGTACTTTAGCAGTCACCCCATTTTCTCCTGAACCATTGGAGTTTCCAAGTGCCAAAACATTTAATGGAATACTTTTAATTTCAGTAAGAATAAATGCTTCATCCTTGCCGCCTCTTATCCAATGTGGCACTTTGCATTCCTGCATAAAAACCGTATCGGCACCTGCAGCTTTCATTACGCTATAGCCCCATTGTTCCGCCTTTACCATTTGCGGACTACCTGCCAGTCTGCCACCAATATTTTTGGTTAATTGATTTAACCATTCATATCCTTTTCCATGTAATAATATTTCGTTGGAAAAATGTTTTATAGCAGCAGAATCAGTCTCAGTTTGAGCAGCTACGATAATTGGTAAAATGAGTAACAGTGATACTATTTTTTTCATGCATTAATCTTTAAAAACAATCAGCCAAACACCATATTGAAATAGGTATCTGGCTGATGTATAATTATTATCGTGAGTCGTGAGTTACGTGAGTCGTGAGAAATACAACTTACGACTTAAAACTTACTAAGCTTTCAACTCAGCAAAGAACTTATGGAAATAAGGGATTGTTTCTATTCCTTTATAGTAGTTGAACAAGTCGTATTTCTCATTAGGACTATGCAAATTATCGCTATCCAGACCGAAGCCAAAGAAGATAACTTTAATACCCAGTTCCTGTTCAAACAAAGCACTGATAGGAATACTTCCACCACCACGAACAGGGATAGGTTCTTTACCAAAAGTTTCTTTAATAGCCTTTGCAGCCGCTGCATATTCCAATGAATCGATTGGGGTAACATAGGGCTCGCCACCATGATGTTCGAATGCATCCACCGTAACACTTGCTGGAGCTATTGATTTAAAATAATTCAGAATCTTTTCGGTGATCTTAGCACTTGATTGATGTGGCACTAAACGACAAGATATTTTAGCACTTGCTTTGGAAGGCAATACAGTCTTTGCAC
>JBAXVH010000052.1:0-7856 GCA_037129215.1 Bacteroidota bacterium
ATACTAGTGAAAATGGAATTTTTACTGCGGATTTAGTACTTTGTACTGAGGAAAATACATTCTCTACTATGCATTCTAAAAAACGATTCCTTTCAAACCCTTATAAACACTGTATTCCATCAAAAAACAATTATATCCAATTACTAAAACATACCCCTGTTTTGCTACATGATATACGCTAAGAATCATAATCTGCATTCTTTTTATTCAACATTTAGTATTCAACATTTAAAATAATGTATTTGTCTAAGTATAATAACCCCAATTTCTAATTATCTGCTTTAGTTTTTTAGGTATAAAAAAATAAAAAGTTACCAACTCGTTAAAAAAATTTTGTTGGTTTGTGTAAAAGGTACATCTTTGTAAAATGAATGTGTACAAAAGACACATTCAGACGCTAACGAAAATTGAAAAAAGGCTGTATAATGTTTGTCATTCTAATTAAAAAACGATTCATTTAACATTTTGAGGTTAATTAAAAATTCAGTATTCTGCAAAAAGAATTTACTGTCTTTTTTGTTTTTTCAATATTCTAAATTGGTTAAAATATGTCAGAAATAACATTCACTAATAAATCAAGTAAAACTTCAAGTATGAAAATTAAACGACTGCTACTTGCGTTCATGATGCTGCCAATGATGTTGTATTCAATATCAGTTCTGGCACAAGACAAAGTGGTTACCGGTAAGGTAACAGATTCTAAAGATGGTTCGGCTATACAACTGGCTTCCATCATGGTAAAAGGTACTAAACTGGGTGTAAAATCTGGTTCTGATGGAGCTTTCAAAATTAAAGTTCCTACAACTGCTACTACATTGGTTGTTACATCTGTAGGTTATGCCTCTCAGGATGTAGCTATTGATGGCGAAACAGTTAATGTAAAATTAGTACAGGCTAAATCGGATATGAACGATTTAGTAGTAGTAGCTTATGGTACCCGTAAAAAAACAGACTTAACTGGTTCTGTAACTGCGGTATCTGCTAAAGATTTTCAGAAAGGTGCAATTGCTTCTTCCGAACAATTACTACAAGGTAAAGTTGCCGGTTTACAGGTAACTACTGGTGGTGGTAGTGCAGGTGGTGGTAGTACTGTTCGTATCAGAGGTCTTGCAACATTAAATGCTACAAATGATCCATTAATCGTTATTGATGGAGTTCCTGTAGAAAGCAATGGTTTAAGTGGTTCTGCAAACTTGCTGAATACTATTAACCCTAACGATATAGAATCGATGAGTGTATTGAAAGATGCCTCTGCAACTGCATTGTACGGTTCAAGAGCTTCTGCAGGGGTAATTATTATTACTTCTAAAAAAGGTACAAAAGGTAAAATAAGATATAACTTTAATACTCAATTATCTTTAGGTTCTGTAGTAGATAAAGTAAAAGTACTTAATGGAGATCAGATCAGAAGTATTGTAACTGCTGATGCTGCTGCTTCAGGTACTAATTCATGGAAAAATTTATTGGGCACTGCTAATACCGATTGGCAGGGTCAGATATTCCAGGATGCAATGGGTTGGGACAACAATATCAGCGCAAGCGGTGCTATTGCTGACAAGGTTCCTTTCAGAGCACAATTGGGATATTTAAATCAGGATGGTATTCTTAAAACAAATAACTTCAACAGACTTTCAACTTCTTTGAACTTATCACCAAAATTATTTAAAGACTATTTGTCTGTAAATATGAATGTTAAGTATAGCCAAACCAAGAATCGTTTTGCAGATGAAGGTGCAATTGGTGCTGCTGCTGCTTTCGATCCTACTCAGCCTGTGTTTGCTACTAACAAATATGGTGGATACTACGAGTGGTTACAAACTGGTGTGGTTAACGATTTAGCTACCAGAAATCCTCTTGGTTTATTAAATTTAAGAAATAATAAATCTGATGTAAGTAGAATAATAGGAAGTATTCAATTAGATTATAAAGTACATTTCTTACCAGATTTACACGTTTTAGTAAACCTTGGTATGGATAATGGTACTGGTAAAGGAAACGATAACATCGATTCATTATCTGCTACTAACTACAAAACTAAAGGTCGTTTTTCTCAATACAAACAAGAGAAAACAAACAGCTTAGCGGAAATTTCTTTATTTTATGCTAAAGACTTAAAGAAACTGAATAGTAAAATCGACGTATTGGTTGGTCATACCTTCCAGGATTTCACTGAAAAAAGCTATAACTATTACACATTTGGACAGAATGGTGATACCATTGCTGGTTCAAAACCTAAAGATCCAATCTATCAACAAGAATATGCAATTGAATCTTATATAGGAAGATTAAACTTTACTTTAGCTAATAAATATTTATTAACTGCATCAGTAAGAAGCGATGCTTCTTCTAAATTCTCTCAGGACAACAGAACTGGTTATTTCTCTTCTTTCGCTTTTGCATGGAAACTTAAAGAAGAATTCTTTAAGAATGTTAAGCAAATCAATGAGTTGAAAATGCGTTTAGGTTGGGGACAAACTGGTCAACAAGGTATTTCTGACTGGTATCCATACTTGCCTCGTTATACTACCAGTAATTCTACAGCACAATATCAACTGGGTTCTAACTACTATAGTTTTTATCGCCCTGTTGCTTATGATGCAAATATTAAATGGGAAACAACTGCTACTTCGAACTTCGGTTTAGATTTTGCTATTCTTGATAACAGAATTTCTGGATCATTTGAAGTATATCAAAAAACATCTACTGATTTGTTAAGTGATGTACCAACTCCTGCAGGTTCTAACTTTAATATTCACTTGTATACCAACGTAGGTACAATGGAAAGCAAAGGATATGAGTTTAGTTTAAATACTGTTCCTGTTAAGATGAAAGACTTAACCTGGAATTTAGGTTTCAATATTGCTTATAACCATTCTGAAGTAACAAAACTTTTAAAACAATCTGATCCTAACTTTAAGGGTATTGATGTTAATGGTATTGCTGGTGGTACTGGTAACAACATTGGTAAAAACATGGTAGGATATGCTCCTGGTGTATTCTTTGTAAACAAACAAGTTTATGATGCTGCTGGAAAACCAATTGAAGGTTTATACGAAGATGTAAACAGAGATGGTAAGGTAGATGCGTCTGATAAATATTACTACAAGAAACCAATTCCAGATGTAATATTTGGATTTAATACATCTGTTGCTTACAAGAAATTTACTTTTGGTTTAGCTGCTCATGCAAACTTTGGACAATACTTGTATAACAACTTCAATTCAAATAATGCGATGCTTAGACAAATTAAGAATCCTGTATTATTTGTTGGAAATGCTGGTGTAAACTATTTAGATACCAAATTTGCTAATGCACAATATACCTCTGATTACTACGTAGAAAATGCATCTTTCTTTAAACTAGATAACGTAAACATTGGTTACAACGCTGGTAGAATATTGAAAGATAAGGCAACTTTAAGAGTTCAACTAAGTGTTCAGAATGTATTTACTATTACAAAATATTCTGGATTAGATCCTGAGAATTCAGGTGCTGTAGATAATACTATCTATCCTCGTCCTCGTATTTATTCTTTAGGATTCAATTTAGATTTTTAATTTAAAAAACAGAAAAATATATGAAACACATAATTAGTAAAGCTTCGATTGCTTTAATAACAATAATATTTTTCGCTTCCTGTGCGAAAAAGCTGGACTTGTTTCCACCAAATGCAGTAACATCTGCAACTGTATATTCTACACCTGCAGGATATAAAGCAGTATTGGCAAAACTTTATGGAACTTTAGCAATTACAGGTAATTCAGGTCCTGCGGGAGATGCTGATATCTCTGGTGGATTGGATGAAGGTTCTCAGGTTGCTTTCCTTAGAGGATTTTTTAACTGTCAGGAATTAACTACAGATGAAGCTGTTTGTGCATGGAATGACCAGACAATTCATGATTTCCATAACTTAAGCTATACAAGTTCCGATCCATTTGTATTGGGTATGTATGCTCGTCCTATTTACAATGTAACATTGATTAATGAATATCTTAAGCAAGCTGCTGATGCTACTGTAGCCGGAAAAGGTTTTTCTGCAGCTGATGTTGCTGATATTAAAAAATCAAGAGCTGAAGCACGTTTCTTAAGAGCTTTCAACTACTGGGTAATGATGGATATCTTCGGAAATTCTACTTTTATTACAGAAGCGGATGGTATTGGAGCATTTACTCCAAGACAAATTCTTAGAAAAGATTTGTTCACTTATATCGAAAGTGAATTAAAAGCAATTGATGCTGATTTAGCACCTGCTAAAACCATTGAATATGGTAGAGTAGATCAGGCTGCTGCATGGGCTTTGTTATCCAGAATGTATTTGAATGCTAACGTATATACTGGTACTCCAAAATATACTGAAGCAATTACTTATGCTCAAAAAGTAATTAATGCTGGATACTCTTTACAACCAAGCTATTCTAAATTGTTTATGGCAGATAACGATAAACAAAAAGACGAATTCATTTTCACTATCAATTGTGATGGAGCTCGTACACAAGCTTATGGTAACACTACTTTCTTTGTTCATGCTGCTTGCGGTGATGATCATAATGAATATGGTGCTGGCGGTGGCTGGTATGGTTACAGAGCTACTTCTGCTTTAGCAAATTTATTTACAGATAAAACTGGTGCTACCGATAAAAGAGCATTATTTACTACTGCAAATTACAATCCAGGATCTGCTGCTGCAATAGCTGATATAAGTGACTTTACCAATGGTATTCACGTTAAAAAATATGTGAATGTTCGTTCTGATGGTGCTAAAGTTTCTGATTCAGTTGGTATGACTTTCTCTGATATTGATTTCCCTGTTTTCCGTTTATCTGAAATGTATTTAATCTATGCTGAAGCGGTTTTACGTGGAGGTACTGGTGGAGATGCAACTACTGCACTTACTTATCTTAATAAAATAAGATTCAGAGCATATGGTAACACCAATACTATTGGTCAGTTAACAGGTGCTGATTTTAATCTTCAGACTATTCTGGATGAAAGAGGAAGAGAATTATATTGGGAAGGACATAGAAGAACCGACTTAGTTAGATATGGTTTATTAACTACCGGTACTTATTTATGGCCTTGGAAAGGTGGTGTTTCTTCTGGTACTGCAGTGGATGCTAAGTATAACTTGTTTCCTATTCCTGCTCAGAACAGAAATACAAATCCTAACTTAGATCAAAATCCTGGATTTTAATTAATAACTGAATTAAAAAGCAAATTATGAATAAAACAATTTTAAAGACAATGTTCATTATGCTGATTAGCATAGTAACATTCTCTTGTACAAAAGACGAAAATAAGATTACTTACCTTGGCGGTACAGCACCTGTATTAACAGGAACTACTAACTCTGGCACCAATGTGATTAATCTGAACTATGCTAATAAGAGTGATGTTGCAATTAGTTTTGCATGGACAAATCCTAACTATCAGTTTACTACTGGCGTTAGTTCTCAGGATGTTTCTTATGTTTTAGAAATTGATACTACAGGATCTGGTTTTACAAATCCTAACAAGCAATCTATTTCTGTATCAAAAGATTTAGGTACTTCAATTACGGTGGGTACATTGAACGATTATTTATTAAATCAATTGGTTTTATCTACTACGATGAACCATAATTTAGAAATGAGAGTTACTACTTATTTAGTAAACAGTACTGCTAAATTAGTTTCAAATACAGTAAAATTTGTTACTAAGCCTTATGCTATACCTCCAAAGGTTGTACCTCCATCTTCAGGAAAATTATTCCTGGTTGGTAGTGCTACAGCTGGTGGATGGAATAATCCAGTGCCAGTACCTACTCAACAGTTTACACAGGTTTCTCCTACTCTTTATGAAATTACAGTAGCTTTAATTGGTGGTCAGGAATATTTATGTCTACCTGTAAATGGCGACTGGAGTCATAAATACGCTGTTAAGGACAAGACTGTTGCTGGTTTGAATGCTGGTGGTGATTTTGGATACGATTTAAATGATAATATCCCTGGTCCTGCAGCTTCTGGTAATTACAAGATTTCTGTTGATTTCCAAAGAGGTAAGTTTACTGTAACCGCACAGTAATTTGATTAACTAAATAAAATAAATAGTATGAAACATATCATAAAATATCTAACATTAACAGCCTTCTTGTTTGTTTTGATAACAGGCTGTGAGAAAAAAGTAGATAGTCTACCGTTTTATTCAAACGGGAAGTCTGTTACATTAACCAGCTCAACCAGCAAGGTTGCTGCTGTTGCTAAAGATTCACTGAAAAGTGTATTAACTTTAAGCTGGACTAATCCTGCTTATTCAGCTGATTCCAGTACGTTTAAGTATATCTTACAAATTGATTCTGCTGGTAGAAATTTTGCGAAAGCAATAAGCTACACAATTGTAGGATCAAAAGTAGATTCTTTTACTGCAAGAGATTTAAACAACATTATGCTTGCTTATGGCTTTAATTTTAATGTTGCTTACAATCTTGATATAAGAGTTCTTTCTTCTTATGGCAACAATAATGAGCAGTATACTTCTAATGTAGTTACAGTAAACATGACTCCTTATGTTACTCCTCCTGTAGTTACTCCTCCTTCAAGTAAAACTTTGTTTATTGTAGGTGCTGCAACACAAGGTGGCTGGAACAATCCGGTTCCTACTCCTTCTCAACAGTTTTACAGAAAAGACTCAGTTACTTACGAAGGCGTATTTAACTTAGTAGGTGGTAACCAGTATTTATTATTACCAGTAAATGGTGACTGGAGTCAGAAATTTGCTGTAGCCGATGCATCTGTTGCTGGTATAGCTGCAGGTACAGGTGGTGCATTCCAGTTCTATACTTCTGGTGGTTCTAATATTCCTGCTCCTGCTACTTCTGGCTGGTACAAGATATTGGTAGATTTTCAACATGGAACTTACACTGTAACTCCATACACCAGTACTTTCCCTGCTAACTTATTCTTAGTAGGGTCTGCTACACCAGGTGGCTGGAATAATCCGGTTCCTGTTCCATCACAACAATTTACACAACAGGATGCAAGTATATTCAGTATTACAATTGCTCTTACTGGAGGAAGTCAATACTTAATGTTGCCTGTAAATGGAGACTGGAGTCATAAATATGCTGTAGCTGATGGAACTGTTCCTGCTGCAGGTGGTAGCTTTGGATATGATGCAAGTACAAACTTCAACGGTCCTGCCGCAAGTGGTACTTACACTATTACTGCTAATTTCTTTGATATGACTTATACTGTAAAATAGACTATTTATAAAAGAATATAAACGATTTGTTTTTTTCTGGTTTAGGGTTATAATGAAAGAGGGGGCTATTCTTAGCTCCCTTTTCATTTTAGTATATCCTTTTTTAGAATTACAAAACCCGTTATTAATTATACATTAACTAAATTATAAGACTGTAATTTTGAAAAATGAACTAATATTGTCAGTCCAAATAATATAAGTATCACTTTAGATATAAAGATTTGTTTTTTTCTGGTTTAGGGTTATAATGAAAGAGGGGGCTATTCTTAGCCCCTTTATTATTTTATAGATTAGTATATTATAGGATTAACGATTTAGCGGATTAAAACAGTACTAATAACGTATGAATTACATATCTAATGAATTATTAATTCGAGTTTTCTATTCAATCCCTGTTCGATTAATCTAAATAAAGTAGATAGTTGAATATCAGCCCTTCCATTTTCAATTCTGGAAATATAACTCTTCTTAGTACCAGTTTTTTCGGCCATCTGAGCTTGCGTTAAATTTGCTTTTTCTCTTTCTTCTTTAAGAAGTTCACCCAAAATAAATGCCTGGGCTTTGGTTTCAAATTCAATTCTTGTAGAGCTACCATGTAGTCCGTATTTGTTATCAAGGTG
>JBAXVH010000053.1:0-7827 GCA_037129215.1 Bacteroidota bacterium
ATTACCCAGTGAGCGCATCATTAGTATTGCCTGATTTCTCATTTCCTGATAAGCAGTATCGCTTAAGGTCATTGCAGGAGCTACGGTAATACTATCACAAGTATGAACTCCCATTGGATCGAGGTTTTCTACTGTACAGATGATTACTACATTATCGTTTTTATCTCTTAATAATTCCAACTCAAATTCTTTCCATCCAAGCACCGCTTTCTCTACCAGTACTTCGTGTATAGGAGAAGCTTCCAGACCTCTTTTTAAAGCAGCATCCAGTTCAGATTTATCATGAACAAAACCACCACCGGTACCACCCAAAGTGAATGATGGACGGATAACCAATGGGAAACCAATCTGCTGTGCAAATTCTTTGCCCTCCAGAAAACTATTCGCTACATGACTTGGTGCAACTTTTATTCCTATACGTCCCATCAACTGACGGAACTGATCGCGATCTTCTGCTGTATCAATAGCTTTTACATCTACACCTATTAACCTGCAGTTATATTTTTCCCAGATACCTAATTCTTCAGCTTCTTTACAAAGATTTAAAGCTGTTTGTCCACCCATTGTTGGTAGTACAGCATCAATCTGATTTTCCTGCAGTATCTGTTCAATACTTTCCACATTTAATGGTAATAGATAGACCTTGTCTGCCATCATTGGATCGGTCATGATGGTTGCAGGATTACTATTAATCAGGATAACTTCAATACCTTCTTCTCTTAAACTTCTTGCAGCTTGAGAACCAGAATAGTCAAACTCGCAGGCTTGACCAATGATTATAGGCCCAGAGCCTATAATGAGTACGGAGTGTATAGAACGATCTATCGGCATGGCTATGAATGTTGCGCAAATGTAAAGGTCAGAAATCATTTATGGATAAATAATATCCACCTTAGAAATAATTTATTAGATATTTGCTACACTTGCAGATTGTAAGTTCTATCTACATGATTTTACTACGCCATAGAAAGTTTCTAAAAACTGTTTTCCTGCATAGCATTACTGCTTTTGGAGGACCACAAGGACATTATGGCATGATGATGAAAACATTTGTTCATCAAAGAAAGGATATTACGGAAGAAGAACTGGTAGATTATGTTAGTTTTTGTAATATGTTGCCCGGCGCATCTTCCACTCAAACACTCACACTTATTGGTTATAAAAGAGGTGGTATTCCTTTAGCTTTACTTACACTACTTATCTGGATTCTTCCTGCCTGTACTATTATGGCAGCAATGTCTTTTGTTTTAGATTATTTTGACGATAATAATGTACAACTGAACTTATTTAGCCTTATTCAACCAATGGCTATTGGGTTTCTTTTATTCTCCACAACCCGTTTACACAAAATATCTGTTACCAATACTATCACTAATGTTATTGCTCTGGTAGCTGGTATAGCCACTGTTTTTCTATTTAAATCGCCCTGGATATTTCCTATTTTAATTCTCTTAGGCGGCAATGTTACCAATTTTAGTAAGAAAAGAATTCCACAGAAAGAACCAGTAACTAAGAAAATTAACTGGAATAATATTCTGCTCTTCGTACTCTTGTTTGCTGTGGCAGGTTACTTGTCAGAATCTGCTACACGCAACAACTGGAAGTATAAAAAAGAGCTTAACTTATTCGAGAATAATTACCGTTTTGGAAGTCTTGTGTTTGGAGGTGGTGATGTATTATTACCCATGATGTATGAGCAATATGTAGTACGTCCTGAATCGCCAAGGATAAAAGAAACTAAAAGAGAAGTTTTACAAATAAAGAAGACTGATTTCTTAACTGGTGTGGGAATATTAAGAGCCATTCCCGGACCAGTATTTTCTGTAGGAGCATTTACAGGTGGTATGGTAATGCGTGGAGAAAACTCTCCAGTTCTGCAGTTGATAGGTTGTATCTTGGGTGCAATAGGAATTTTCCTTCCAAGTGCATTACTGGTACTTTTCTTTTTTCCATTGTGGAATAATCTAAAAAAATATGCAGTCGTGTATAGGTCCCTCGAGGGAATAAATGCCAGTATAGTGGGAGTAATGGCAGGTGCTACATTTTATCTTTCAAAGGATATTGTAATGAATGCAACTGTTGCCGATTCAATTATTAAAATATCAGCTATTATTTCTTCGTACCTTTTATTGAGTTATACAAAGATATTTTCACCTCTTTTAGTATTGCTATTCCTTATATTAGGATTATTTATGTATTAATAATTATTTTCCTGCAATAAATTCCCCTTTATTACGTAGGATATAGTAGCAATATTTAATTTGAACTAATCTCATAGTATGTTTAGCTTTAAAAAGTAAATTGTTATATTGCATTCCGAAACAATGCAACTGATTGCTTAAATAAATTAAAAAAATAAATTATGTACGGTATTGTCAATAAAGCTATTGAAAGTCTTGTTATTGAAAATTTTGGGGAAACCAAATGGAAAATAATAAAGGAAAACAGTGGTATTGATGTTGACTTTTTTATGAGTAATGAGCCTTACGATGATGACATTACCTACAAACTGGCTGGTGCAGTTTCTAAAGAAATGAATATAACCGTTAGTGATGTTTTAATCACTTTTGGTGAATACTGGGTATTAAAAACAGGGAAAGAGAAATATGGTAGTCTGATGGAAGCGGGTGGTAGCAACCTGAGAGATTTTTTAAGAAACCTTCCTGCTTTTCATAACCGTGTAATGTTGTTTTATCCAAAACTTACTCCTCCGGAATTTAAAGTTTCCCACGAAGAAGAACGTAGTTTACACTTGCACTATTTTTCTAAAAGAGAAGGGCTTAAAGAATTTGTAAGAGGACTTATACAAGGGTTAGGAAAATTATATAGTACACCCGTTCAGATTGAATTAATAGAAGACAGAGATGCAGGTGCAGATCATGAAGTATTTAAAGTTAGCTGGTAACTTATGGAAATTAAACTTAAGGATGACCAGTTTAACAGGTTATTTCCCTTCTATATTCTAATAGATGAACACTTGACAATTCAAGGGTTTGGCAAATCAATTGCTAAAATCCTACCGCTTACGCAAGGTATTCCTTTTAGTGGTCTATTTTCTTTTAAACGCCCAGCATTAGAGCTTGTTACTAAATCATCCTTACATACCCTAAACGATCAGTTACTAATCCTTGAATATGTAGGTGGAAAACAACTTTCATTAAGAGGGCAGGTAGAATATCTGGAAAATGAAAACGCCTTTTTATTTATAGTTACTCCTTGGTTTTCTTCCATGGATCATGTAAAAGAGTTTGATATTAAAATTGACGACTTTGCTATACACGATTCCTTAATAGATGTATTGCATGTATTAAAAACCCAGGAGATAGTAACGGAAGAAGTAAAAGAACTGTTGGAAACCGTTAAGAAACAAAAGAACGACTTACTAAGGCTTTCACTGATAGCAGAAGAAACGGTAAATGGTGTAGTAATTACTGATGCTCATGGTAAAATTGAATGGGTAAATAAAGGGTTTGCAAAAATTACAGGATATACTTTAAAAGAAGTGATTCATAGAACTCCAGGTAGTTTTTTACAAGGAGAGCAAAGTTCCAGAGAAACACTGCAATATTTATCTAATCAGTTAGCAGAGAAGAAGCCTTTTGTTTGTGAATTAATAAATTACAATAAAAAAGGAGTGCCTTATTGGGTAAGAATAAATGGTCAGCCGCTTTATAACTCCAGAGGTGTTCATACTGGTTTCTTTGCAATTGAAGAAGATATTTCGAAAGAGAAAGAAGCGTTTATTCAACTTAAAGAATACGAAGAAAGGTTTAAGGTAGCACTTGAAAAAATAGGAGATAACGTTTGGATTTACGACTTTGAAACTAAGGCTACAGAATTCTCTAATAACGATACTACTTTTCATAGTGCCAACAATAGTATTACAGGCTCTCCAAGTGAAAGCTGGTGGGATTGTTTGCATCCGGATGATAAAAAATTACTCGATGATATAGACGATCAATATAAAGCTTGTACTATATCGCACCATTCTATTGAGTATAGAATTATTACACAGGATGGAGCTACAAAATGGATATTAGATAGGGGAGTAGTATTCGAAAAAAATGCTGCTGGATATCCTATCAAAATTATTGGTACACATACCGATATTACACGTTTGAAGGAAGTAGAATCTGCTTTGAATAATCAAAAGAAATTCTATGAGAATATACTCAATAGTATCCCTGCTGATATTGCTGTATTAGATAGAAATCATCGTTACTTATTCCTGAATCCTGTTGCCATTAAAAATCCTGAAATAAGGGCTTGGATTATTGGTAAATCAGATGAAGAATATGCTAAATACAGAAACAGACCTGTTGAAGTTGTAGATAAGAGAAAGGCGCTTTTCAGAAAGGCAATGAGTTCAAAAAAATTAGAAAGTTTTGTAGAGGAATTGATTGATAAAGAAGGTAAAACAGAATATCATTTCCGCAATATGTATCCTGTTTTAAATGAACAGGGTGAAGTAGATATTGTTATTGGGTATGGTTTAAATATTACCGACAGAATAAAGATTGAAAAAGAACTGGAACAAGCTAAAAAAGAAACAGAAGAAGCAGCTAAAGCCAAGGAAACTTTTCTGGTCAATATGAGTCATGAAATTAGAACTCCTATGAACGGTATCATGGGAATTACAGACTTGCTGGCTAAGACTCAACTAACGGACCGTCAAAAAGAGTTTGCCTATTTAATTAAGGAATCTGCTAATAATTTATTAGTTATTGTTAATGATGTTCTTGATTTTGAAAAGCTAATTGCTGGTAAAATTGAGCTTGAATCTATACCTTTTAATATAGGGCAGAAACTCAAGTATGCCATAGAAACATTCCGTTATAAAGCCGAAGAAAAAGACCTTTTTATTCAGTTTGATAATAACCTCCCAGAAGACTTATTACTGGAGGGTGATCCTTTCAGATTAAATCAGATTATTTTCAATCTGATAGGCAATGCTATTAAGTTTACAGAGCATGGAGGCATTACGCTAACTACCACTATTAAAACCGCTACTGCCGATAATATGGAATTGCAAATTACTGTTGCCGATACAGGTATTGGTATTCAGCCAAAGCAACTGGATAATATCTTTAATCCTTATGTTCAGGCAAAAGCAGAAATTAGCAGAAAATATGGTGGAACCGGTTTAGGATTATCTATTTGTAAAAACCTTGCCGAAATTCAAAAAGGAACAATAGATGTAATAAGTGAAGAGCACAAAGGATCTAGTTTTATTGTTACCATTCCATATAAAATTTCGAAACTAAAAACCTTGAACGACAAGCCTGTAATTAACACAGATTCAATGAAGGGCAAGAAAATATTAGTGGCAGAAGATGTAGAGATAAACCAGTTTGTGGTAAGAAATATTCTGGAATTGTGGGGTTGTGAAACAACCATTGTAGAGAACGGTAAAAAGGCTATTGAAGCTGTGAAAATGAATGATTATGATTTAATTTTAATGGATATTCAAATGCCTGAGATGAATGGGTTTGAAGCAACTGATGCTATTAAAAAATTACCCCAGGCTAAAGCAGGCATCCCTATTATTGCCGTTACAGCAAACTCATTAAGATGGATTGGAGAACGGTATAAAAAAAGTGGTATGACAGATTATCTTATAAAGCCTTACAACGAAGAAAAATTGTTTTCTGTAATGGAAAAAGTAATTGGCTCAGGAACTAAAACAACCAATACGGTAGATTTATCAACAAAGACTATTGTAAAGAAGTCCTCAAAGCTTCTGGAGAGTATGGCAGAAATGACCTGTGGAAATAATCTGTACGCTAAAAAACTGGCAGAAATATTTGTAAGAACTTCCCCTGAAATGTATACACAGATGGAAGAAGCTTTGGCTATAAAAGACTGGGACTCTTTGGCCAGATTAGCACATAAATTTGCTTCTTCAGTAGGGGCATTAGGAATGGAAGAAGCAATGACTTTAGTAAGGAAAATGGAAGATTCTGCAAAAAGTAGAAAAAATTTAGATAATATTGAAAAAGATTTATCTACTTTTGGGATCATTTTAAATGAAGCTATTAATGAACTAAAATTAGAATTTCTTTAATATTGCAAAATATTAAACCCACTACTATGGCCACCAAATATTCTATTTTAATTGTTGAAGATGATGAATTTTCTGTAGCACTACTGGAAAGAAACCTGTCTTTTTTTGATACAGCAAGTATTAACCATGTATCTACAACCGTAAAAGATGCAATTGCTTTTTTGTCGGTTAATTCTCCTGATATAATTTTTTTAGATATAGAATTACCTGATGGTAAGGGTTTTGAAATTATACCTTTTATATCTGGAAATCCTACTGTAGTAGTTCTAACTGGCGATGAGGGCTATGCTTTTACTGCTTTTGAAAATGGGGTATTCGATTTTCTAAAGAAACCTTTTACACCTGCAAGATTCAGAACTTGTATGGATCGTATAGAACAAACACAAAGCAAGAGAAATATTTTAACCGAGAATGATAATGCTATTCTTTTCGTGAAATCAGGTGTAAAACACGTTAAGATAAATCTTGACGAATTGTTATATGCCGAAGCAGTAAATGATTATGCCAAACTGCATCTTCAGAATGGTAAAGAATTGCTGATTAATCTTTCTTTAAAGGAATTAATGCAAAAAATTCATGGACTTACTTTCCTGCAGGTTCATAGATCGTTTCTGATAAATATGCAACAGATAGATCTGGTAGAAAATGATACCATTAAAATAAAAGGATCGGAAATTCCAATTGGCAAAACCTTCCGACCAGCTTTTCAGAAGGTGCTGAATAGCTAATTTATACTATCTATATTCATTAGCACCTCAGCTAATAATTGTATTAATTCTTAATTCATTATTCATTATTCATAATTGGCTGTTCTGTATTCATTAGCACATTAGCACATCAGCTATTTAGCTAATTATTATGGCGTTGCCTTCGGCCCCGGCTATCATTCCAATCTTTTGCTGCGCTGAATTACTCTTTATTGCTGAAAAGCCTGTTTGCGCAGCAAAAGGATTTTCCCTTCTATCCGTAACGCAAATACACCCACCACTTTTTTAAAATACAGAGTAGAAAGAATTATATTCAGAACTAATGCTCACAATTTACAAGCTGCTACTAATATTCGCTTTCTGTACAGTCTTTTAACGCTACTTGTAACCTTCAAACGCCTTATCCAAGGTCTTATACCGCTAGTGTGCCAAATTTTATTGAATACAGTATACAGTTATATCGCCTGCAGTTACACTTAAACGCCTTCTCCTCAGACTTAGATTAGCAGTATACCAAATTTTATTGAATACAGTATACAGTTATATCGCCTGTAGTTACCCTTAAATGCCTTCTCCTCAGACTTATATCGCCTGTTGTTGCTCTTATATTCCATCGTCTCAGTCTTAGATTAGCAGTATACCAAATTTTATTGGATACTGCATACAGTTATATCGCCTGTAGTTACCCTTATATTCCATCTCCTCAGTCTCAGATAGCATGTAGAACAGATTTTTTTGCATCCTGTACACAGTTATATTGCTTGTTGTTGGTCTTGGATTGCATCTCCGCGGTCTTAGATTGCCTGTAGTTCAATAGCTCTTTTTCTCATTTCCTTTAGCATCCAACATAAAGTATTCAAATTCTAAATCCTAAAAGTTAGGCTGTTCAAAACATACTAATTTTATCTGACAGTTTTTAGCATTCGCTCAACCGCTTGCGGTTCTCTCTGTTCTCTATGTTTGTATTTTATAATACGCTGTGCAACTCTCTGTCTATGTGTCTCCTATGTTTGCTTTTTTATAAAAATGAGGGATTTTATTCAATAAATATTACCA
>JBAXVH010000054.1:0-7801 GCA_037129215.1 Bacteroidota bacterium
CTTATATAGAATCTGGTAGATATAAAAAAGTAATTGTGGTTGGTGCCGATAAAATGAGTGCCATTGTTGATTATACAGATCGTAATAACTGTATCCTTTTTGGAGATGGTGGCGGTGCTGTGTTATTAGAACCAAGTACTGATGACTGTGGTATTAAAGATAGTTTACTAAAATCAGACGGAGTAGGTAAAGACTATTTATATATGAAAGCCGGAGGATCTTTAAATCCTTCAACAGTAGAAACAGTTTTAGCAAAAGAACATTTTATACATCAGGAAGGTCAGTCTGTATTTAAGTTCGCTGTTAAAGGTATGGCCGATGTAAGTGCTGAATTAATGGAGCGTAATGGACTAAAAGGCGATGATATTGCATGGCTTACTCCACATCAGGCTAACCTTAGAATTATAGATGCTACTGCCAATAGAATGGGTATTTCTAAAGATAAAGTAATGATTAATATTAATCGTTATGGTAATACAACTGCTGCTACTATTCCATTGTGTTTAAACGACTGGGAAGGTAAACTGAATAAAGGAGATAATATTATACTTGCTGCATTTGGTGGTGGTTTTACCTGGGGTGCAACCTGGGTTAAATGGGCCTACTAAAAGTAAAAAGATAAAAGTGAAAATTAAAAAAGGAATACACATTAATGTATTCCTTTTTTAATTTATGCTTTACGCATATTAAAAATATGCAACATGTTTTATAATAGTATAAATAAACATCTAAACCCTACAACTGCTTAATATAAAATAATTATCGTAGCATATTATAACCCGATTGTATCTTGTATTCTCCTGACTCCTACCTCCTTTCTCCTATCTCCCTTTTACATACTTTCACCAGAATAAAAGTATAAATCTAAAAAAAGCTACAAACCTCATAAGCCGGATTCTGTTTCATACAAAAGAAACTTTTGTACTAACTATCATTTATCTGGCCTGAACATTACTGTTCAGATCTTGCTGCCTACCCTGTACCATTGGACGAGCCGCCCTCAAACGGTACTATACATGGCATTACAGCACTTAAGGTTTACCCATAATACAATTTACATTGTACTACCGTGAGCTCTTACCTCACATTTTCACCCTTATTGTATTTTACAATACAACGGTCATTTTCTGTGGCACTTGCTGTGTTTGAATAAACAAACCCCGGCTATTAACCGGTAAGTTGCTCTATGCTGTCCGGACTTTCCTCACCCAGATTAATGGGAGCGATAGTTCGGGTTTGTAGCTAAATTTATGAATACTTTTAAGTGGGAATTTATGGCTTTGTTTTACCTGCATGAAGTTTTTCAACCAGTTGCTCTATTCTTTTTACCCTGGTATCATGCTTTTTAGCATCAGTTATCCAGTTTAAAAAGTCTACCTGATTTGATTCAGTCAGTGCATTAAAAAGATCCTTCGTTTTGGTCTGTGTATTAAAAAGTTTTTCCAGTTCTAAAGGAAATTGAACAGTACTGTTATCGAAAGAAGTTTCTCTTTTAACAGTTTTTCTTTTCTTAACCTTTTTAGTATCATCTGATCTAACTTCTTTTACAATTGGCCCAAGTGTTTCTTCTACAGTTTTGTAATTCTCATCTCGAACTACATCCTTCATTTTCAGAAACTTCATAGCATTCCAAACATGGTCTACGGGTATTAAAGTGGAACCTTCATACTCCAGATCAGTCATAAAATGCCAGCTATTTTCCCTCATTAAATCAGAAGAAATTTTACTTGTTTGTTTGGGAAAAGCAATCCAGAGTTTACTATTTTCATGCAAAGCCTGAAAAACATCTTTTAAAATATTCTTTAACTGTTGTTGATTAACAGCAAATATTAAAACAAAGTCTACTTTTTTCGACTTTAATAATGGAGTAACACTTTTGGCATAAGACAATTTTGCAAACTGCTTTTCTACAGAAGAAGGAAGCCCTTGAATTAAGAGATTCTTTTCATCTTTTAATTCTAAATTTTCTAACAGATTTAACGATACCATACTTGAAAAGAATTATAGATGTTTCAAAGATTTGCAAAAGTATATAACATTTTCGAAAGATTACAAAATCAATCTCGAGGTATTTTGAAAAATTACAAATCTAACATATACAAAAAAGCATTCTTGGGAATTATTGGTAGTGAATATAATAGAAAAATACACACAATAATCTAAAAAATAGCAATTAAGAGGGCGCAAGATAGACAAATATTAGCACTTATCCAAAGCCTGCAGTATATCAGCTAATACATCATCGGCATATTCCAGACCAGCAGAAATACGAATTAGTCCCGGAGTAATGCCAACTTCCAGTCTTTCCTCCTCTTTTAATTTAGAATGAGTAGTACTGGATGGATGAGAAGCTATACTCCTTGTATCTCCCAGATTTGGAGTTAAAGACAATAATTGTAATGCATCTAAAAACTTAATACCACTCTCCTTTCCACCTGCCAGTTCAAAACATAGAATTCCTCCTCCTTTTGACATTTGCTTAATAGCAGTTGAATGTTGAGGATGAGATGGAAGAAAAGGATATCTTACCCATTTTATCTTAGCATGTCCTTCCAGTTTCTGTGCAATGTAATGAGCATTTTCTGAATGTTTTTCTATTCTTATAGCAAGGGTTTCAAGGCTCTTACTTATGACCCAAGCATTGAATGGACTTAAAGATGGTCCTGTATTTCTACAAAAAAGATAAATCTCCCTAATCAAATCTGCTTTACCTACAACTACTCCGCCCAAAACTCTTCCTTGCCCATCCATCCACTTTGTAGCACTATGACTTACTAAATGAGCTCCAAAAGAAATTGGATTCTGTAGAATAGGCGTAGCAAAGCAATTATCAACATTAAAAATGAGGTTATGCTTCTTAGCAAAATTACCTACCCATTCAAGGTCTAATATTTCAAGCTGAGGATTAGTAGGAGTCTCTACAAATATCATTTTAGTATTGGGCTTAACTTCTGCCTCCCAAGATGCTGTATTATTGGAGGCAACTAACGAACATTCAATGCCGTATTTAGGTAAGAACTTAGTTGCAAGAGCATGCGTACTGCCAAACACAGAACTACAGAATATGATATGATCTCCTGCTTTAACCAATGCAAATATTGAATTAAAAACGGCAGCCATCCCACTTGCTGTTGCTACTCCTGCCTCTGCACCTTCTAATGCACAAACCTTATCTACAAATTCATTTACTGTTGGGTTGCTGTAACGACTATATATATTATCATCCGTTTCTTCTGCAAAAGCTGCACGCATATCTTCCGCTGAATCAAAAGTAAAACTACTGGTTAAAAACAAAGGAGTACTATGTTCCATCTGATCAGTCTTGGTACTCTGAATTCTTACTGCTAAAGTCTGTGGATGTAATTTTCCTGGTTGTTGCATAATGTTATTTTTATAAAATTATTGTTCGTTTACTGTTACAGAAGTTTCTATTGTAGCGCCGGCAAGTCGGAGAGTTTCTGCAACAGAACAATATTTATTAATGGACAAATCCACTGCTTTCAAAGCCTTCTCTTCTTCTACTTCGCCATAAAATTTAAAATGAATTTTAATCTCTTTCCACAAAGCAGGTTCTTTCCCTTTTTCTCTTTCACCTTCTACCACTATTTTAAAATCAGTCAATATCTGTCGTTGTTTTTTTAGTATCAATACAACATCAATTCCACTACATCCTGCCAATGCTGAAAGTAATAATTGCATAGGTCTTGCTCCAAAGTTATTACCTCCAATTTCTGGACTCGAATCCTGCTTTATTTCATTGCCATATTCATCAGTAGTTATAAACCCAAAATCACCCGAAACGCGTTCTAAATATATAGTAGGCATATTATTTTTTCGGCAAAAGTATATCAAACTAATGGAATAATACAAGAGCAAAAGTTTCCTTATAAATTCACAGAGTAAGGGATTTTAACATGTGTTAAATTAATTCAAAATATAGAGGGGTGAATTGCAGTTGATTTTAATAATTATCACTAATGGGAACGTTTGCAACAAATATATACAGCGTTTGAGGTTAAAATAAACTCTTTTAAAGATGTTAATTAATGAAGAAAAGCAATTTAATTTTTGTTCAAGTAATATATCGTATCCATTCTATTATTACTTTTGAAACATATTATTATATACTTTCCAAAGATTGTTAGTTAATAGTTTGTATTTGTTTTGTAATTTTATTTAACAGATTTATTTAAGAATATAGGTATGAAAAAAAGTATTGGCAGCCTCCTACTTTGTTTATTTACATTAATTTCAATAAACAGCTCGGCTCAACAACGACCTTACTACACACAATATATCCTCAACAATTATATTATCAATCCCGCTGTTGCTGGAATAGAAAATTATTGGGATTTAAAAGTTAGTCATAGAATGCAGTGGGTTGGTCTTACAGATGCACCAGTAACTACTTATTTCAGTATTCATGGGCCACTTAAAAGAAGTGCTTATGATGTAGAAACAGCAACCAGCTTTCATGCAGGTGGAGCTAATCCAAGAGGTAATGCATACTGGCAGGATTATAAAAGACCTGAAAACCACACAGGTGTTGGTTTTGCAGTTATTAATGATCATACAGGTCCAATTAATACTATTAACGCATACGGATCTATAGCTTACCATTTAGGTATTAGTCCAAGAACAAATTTAAGTCTTGGATTATCAGCTGGTTTCAGTCAGGTAACATTAGATGCAAGTAAATTAAATTGGACAGGTGGAAATATTAATGACCCAAATAACTGGGATCCTGCAGTTCAGGGAAGTGGTGTTTTAAATACCATTAAACCAGATATTAGTGCCGGATTATGGTTATATTCCAAGGATTATTTCGTAGGTCTTGCTGCACAGCAAATTGTTGCAACCAAAGTACTGTATACTACTGCAACATCTTTTAAAGACAGCTTAGGTGTTGTGCATCCTATTCAGGTTAGAGGTCAACTTGTACCGCACATGTTTTTTTCAGCCGGTTACAGAATTAGTGCCGGAGAAGATTTCACAATTTTGCCTTCTACTCAAATTAGATATATTGATCCATTGCCTATCGGTGTAGATTTAAATGTTAAAGTGCAATATCAGGATATCTTTTGGGCAGGTGCTTCATACAGAGTTCAGGATGGCTTTGCAGGAATGCTTGGTTTAAATATTAATGGTATAATGACTATTGGATATTCATATGACTATACTACATCTGAATTAAATCAGGTAAGTCATGGATCTCATGAAATTGTACTTGGATTTTTAATCAATAACAAATACGGCGATTGGTGCCCAAGAAACCTTTGGTAATACGATAACACACGTACTATTATATTTGCAGCTATGAAGAATTTCATAGCTGCTTTTTTTTTAACACTGGTCTTTTTAAATAGCTATTCACAAGAAACATTACCCAATTTCAATGTTAGAATACTATCAAACGAGCACGTAAGCATAAGTTGGAGAAACCCCTTTTCCAGCTGTAATCAAATAGCTGTTCAACGATCTTACGATAGTTTAAAATTCTTCAAAACTATCTTCTCTCCCCAATCCCCGGAATTACCTCAAAATGGATTTGTTGATAATACTCCAGCTCCAGGAATGAAGGTTTATTACAGAATATTTTATGTATTAAGTGGTGGCAGTTATTTCTTTACTAAATCTAAACAACCAGGCGTTGGTAATATTGAAGAAACAATAGAGCCTAAATATCAATTCAACATTAAAAAATCTCCTAAGCAGGATGTCAATAATGAAAATCAGATAATAAAATTTGAAAACCTTTCCATGATGTATAAGTCTCCCAGGATTCTAAATACGGATGAAACTGAGGAAGACACAATTTATGTTCATTGGGTAAATATTTACCGAAAGTCAAAGGATTCTTTAATAAAAACCATGGATATAGATTTCTATAAAAAGTATAGAGACTCTATAAGAACCAAAACCAAAGATACACTGGTAAATATTGGAATAGATGATTACCTGATTAAACCTTTTGTTCCAAAGCCAGTATGGAAACCTTCTCTCTATTTATTTACAAATAATGATGGATATACATTACTGAAACTTCCAGAACCAGCAGTACATCAATACAAAATAGTATTTATGGAAGAAAATAAAACAGAAATATTCATTATTAACAAAGTTACAGAGCCATACTTAATGATTGATAAATCTAACTTTCCACATGCAGGCTGGTTTTGCTTTGAAATTTATCAGGATGATAAATTATTCGACAAAAACAAGTTCTTTATTGAAAGTGACTTTTAAGCCTTCTTTTTTTCAGGTTTATAGGTCAACAGTTTTTTATGCAGTTCATCAACTTGTTTTATTAATGATTCTTTGTTGTCATTTATAATAACAAAGTCACAGAGTTTCATCTTCATATCCTGATCTATCTGTTGTTCATTTCTTTTTAAAATTTCCTCCCTGCTTAATCCATCTCTTTGAACTACTCTTTGTACACGAAGACTATAAGGAGCATCAATACCTATTACTACATCAAGTCCTTTTGCAGATCCTGATTCAAATATTAAAGCCGCCTCTTTTATTACATAAGGCGCATTTTGATTGTTCATCCATTCCTGAGAATGTTGTATAATAACCGGATGAGTTATTGCATTCAATAAATGAAGTTTGTGAAAATCAGCAAAAACCTGCTTGGATATGAAAGATCGGTTTAACTTGTTATCTGTATATGATTCTTCTCCAAATTCCTTTTTTACCAATCGAATAATTGTCTCATCATTCTCCATCAGTTTTCGGGCTTCGGAGTCAGCATCATATACAGGAATCCCGTATACTTTAAACATATCACATACCAATGATTTTCCACTTCCAATATTACCTGTAATTCCTACTTTAAGCATATTGTTTTAATTATTTGCTATACAAATAAAAGATTTTGAAATTATAATTTCATATAAAAATATCCACCAAATAAATAATATCAAAAACACGCCTACATTTGCTGCCACTTATAAATGAGTATATTACAATGAAATTTACCTGGTGGAAAATAGTTAGTATTTTTTTACTCTTGTATGTTAGCATTGCTGGTTTTATGGTAAAAGTACCTAATCCACCGGGAGTGCCCTTGCAACAAAGTATTAGAAATTTATTCTTTCATGTACCTATGTGGTTTGGAATGATGATTCTATTTATTGTGTCTGTTGTTTATGCAATTAAATTTTTAAAATCACCTTCTCCTAAAAACGATTTTTACTCTACAGAATTCGCAAGAACTGGAATAGTTTTTGGAATTTTAGGATTAATAACTGGCGCTATATGGGCAAACTATCAATGGGGAAAGCCATGGAGCGGCGATCCAAAACAAAATGGAGCTGCTATAGCTTTATTGATATACATGGCTTATTTTGTACTGAGAGGTAGTTTCACTGATGAAGATAAAAGAGCAAGAATAGGCGCTGTATATAATATATTCGCCTTTTTTATGCTATTTCCAACACTCTGGATATTACCAAGACTGGCAGAATCTTTACATCCTGGTGGATTGGGTAGTGAAGGAAATCCCGGATTAAATCCTAAAGATTCAAATGTTCAAATGAAATTGGTTTTCTGGCCAGCTGTTATAGGATGGACCTTATTAGGAGTCTGGATTACCACTTTAAGAATAAGATTACAAATAATTAAAGATAAAAAATATCATGCATAAGTTAATACGTTTAGTCACCTTATTACTGACTTCCTTTTTTAGCGCTACTTTATTCGCTCAAACAGTGCAAAACAATCCGGCTCCTACCGATTTTATGCATAGCAATGGTAAGATATACGTTGTTGTATTGGTTGTAATAGTCATATTATC
>JBAXVH010000055.1:0-7742 GCA_037129215.1 Bacteroidota bacterium
ATCCCTGCTTGTGTAAGGATTTTTTGAGCTGTTGCACGTCCTATTCCGAAGATATAAGTTAATCCTATTTCCCCTCTTTTGTTTTTTGGTAAATCTATACCGGCAATACGAGCCATACTTTATTACGTTTTCTTTTAATTACTTACTTTTAGTGCTGATTATCCCTGACGTTGTTTGAATCTAGGATTCTTCTTGTTAATTACAAATAACTTCCCTTTTCTCTTAACGATCTTGCAATCAACGCTACGTTTTTTAATTGATGCTCTAACCTTCATGGTTTGAAATGTTTATCTTGATTAAACTATTATTTATACCTAAATATTATTCTACCCCTCGTTAAGTCGTACGGACTCATCTCTACTCCTACTTTATCACCGGGTAAAATTCGAATGTAATTCATTCTCATTTTGCCTGAAATATTGCTTAATATTTCATGCCCGTTCTCTAGCTTTACTCGAAACATAGCATTACCTAATGCTTCGATAATTATTCCATCCTGCTTGATGAGTGGTTGTTTAGACATATATTTGGGGGTGCAAAGATATAGGTCTTGACTTCATAATTGCAAAATATTTGTAAAATTTATTCACAATCCAGAAAAACTGCTAAAAGTTAAAGCCTAATCCTTTGATTTAATTGAGATTCAGCGATTTATCCTTCGGATATTTAACAGAATATGTAAACCTGATTTTCTTCGATTCTCCCGCATTTAGGTTCAATTTCCAGTTTAAAACTCCTAAATCCTTGTTTACTTCCGCATTTCCATCATCTATCAACTCTACCTCTATATCTTTATTAGTGGTCAATGGAAACTGATCTTTTAACAACAATTCAACCGCTTCTTTTTTATTATTTTTAACAGTTAATTCATAGCTAAACTTCTGCAATTTGTTTGTTCCTAGGAACTTTACACTACTAAAGTCGGTTAATTTCTCTCTTTTTACAGCAACTCTTTTATCTCTCCCCAAGGTAAAACTAAGCGTATCAAGAGTTGAATTTGGATCAATTGTAGTCTTCCCAACATAAGTTCCTTCCAGTATAATATTCGCTTCGCCTGGCAGCAGACTCAGCTTTTGCCAATCTGCTATATAAGCCATCAGGTATACCTCTTTATCCAGCTTTGGTACAGAATAATGCTTATAGTCTGCACTTACATCCATAGATTTTAGCGTGGCAGTCTGAGGCTTACCATTACTTGGAATGGTGTAAGGCAAATCAATATCAAACGTTAGGTTCAAGGCATTTTCTCCGGTAGATACATAATCCTGCAAACCATTCTTAAGGCTTATTACAATTACTCCATTAGCCCCTCTGGAACCATAAATACTGGTAGAAGAAGCATCTTTCAGCACATTCATCGATTTTATCTGCTGAGGATTAATACTCTTTACATAACTTGAAGAACGTTCAACCCCATCCACTACATATATAGGTTCATTACTCGATGTATTAGATGACCTACCCCTCAGAAGCATTTTAGGTGCCGCTCCTACATTCCCCCCTTCTTCCATTACTGCTACATCATCCTGCCTATCTTTATCTGCCCCCCACGAATAAGTATTGGAAGCAGATTTGTACGATTCATTCCTCACCATTGGTACGGTGTATTTCAAAAACCAGCTCGTTAGCAACGGAGCCGTTCCAAACTGATGAGGCGTAGAGGTAGACAAGGAAAGCTTTACTTTCTTCCATTCTATACCCGTAGTCTGCTGTATGGCTGCCTTATATATTAAATGTAGCGGACTCTTAGTGTTTTCTACCTTTATATCATAGTTAGGCGTCCAGTGTGCATTGGGGGTAATATAGGAAACAGCAAAATCGTACTTGCCTGCAACAGCTGCCGACAATTGTAAAATCAACCTGCCCGCAACTTTCGTATTCTTGCTCTGCTCCTCATAAAGCTGACTTCTAAGCGTTGCTTTTTGAGCCGCCAGCTTTTCTTTCTTCTCATTCAGCCCACTTATTTCATTCTGTAACTCAACGGTTTTAGCCATATAGTAATCCATCAGCTTCATCAGTTCAGCAACACTTACGCCGGTCTGAGTACCTTTTATTTCTCTGTTCAACTTAAGCAAACTCAGCAAATCATTGTCGTTAGTAATCACCATATCCAGTTTAGCTATTGATTGTCTAAACTGTTCAATAGAATCTTCCAGTAGTTTTATCCTTGGTGTTTTCTCTTTATTGGCAATGTAGTTATTAGCAAACTCCACGCCCATGATTGTCACTTCCGATGCTGCTTTAATTTGAATACTGTTTATATCAAGTGCATTAGCAATATTTTCAATCACCAGCTCATTACTTCCTGCTTTTAAAGTAGCCGAAGTATTATGCTGCATCTCAGCCCCCGACTTATAAACTGTTACCGATTTCAAATCAGCATTCACCACATTTCTATCATCTGCCGCCATCAATTGCATACTTAAAATAAGTAAGCTAAAAAGTAAGCTAAAATTCAATCCAAGAATTTTTCTCATAAAGTTGTTTTATCTCTGTAATAATAAAGCAATAAAAGTGTCCCAATTATTCGCTTGTATTTGTATATGCGTTAAGCATTAAGCGTTAAGCTGTATTCCTCTTGCCTCCTTGCCTATTGCCTCATTGCCTTTCCTCCCCTCTCCGTATTTTTTACTTTTTGTTTTTTACTTTTTACTTTGTCAACCTAATTTAAATTCAACGACTTATCCTTAGCATACTTCACGCTGTATACAAATCTTATCTTCTTCGATTCTCCTGCATTCAAGTTCAGTTTCCAGTTCAGTATACCCAGATCTTTATTTACTTCGGCTTTACCGTCGTCTATCAGTTCCACTTCTATTTCCTTACTCGTAGTCAATGGATACTGATCTTTCAGTATCAGCTCTAAGGATTCTTTTTTATTGTTCTTGACGGTTATTTCATAAGTAAACTTCTGTAGCTTGTTCGATCCAAGGAATTTCACACTGCTGAAGTCGGCAAGTTTCTCTCTTTTCACAACCACTCTCTTATCTCTTCCCAAGGTAAAGTTCAATGTATCTAGAGTAGAGTTAGGATCTATATACGTTTTACCTACATAGGTCCCTTCCAGAATTATATTCGCTTCTGCAGCCAGTAGGTTTAGTTTCTGCCAGTCGGTAACATAGGCCAGCAAATACACATCTTTATCCAGTTTAGGTACTGCGTAATATT
Organism: Bacteroidota bacterium; assembly: GCA_037129215.1. Taxonomy (GTDB): domain Bacteria; phylum Bacteroidota; class Bacteroidia; order Chitinophagales; family Chitinophagaceae; genus CANFLJ01. Next base: position 3,169 of record JBAXVH010000055.1, read on the forward strand.
TATAGTCTGCAGGCACTTCTACAGTTTGTAGCGTAGCGGTCTGCGCTTTTCCATTTGATAAAATAGAATAAGGCAAATCAATGTCAAAGGTTACATTCAGTGCATTTTCCTGAATATCTAAATGATCCTGTAAACTCATATCTTTCTTAGCAAAAGCTATATCCTCCAACTTATCCATTTCACTGTCGGTAGTAACCTGAACTCCAGCTACTTTACCATATAATGCAGTATTTGCAGATATAAATCTGTTTGGGTTATAAGCAACTGGTGTATTATACCTTAAATACCAGCCATTCAGCAGCGGTGCCGATCCAAACTGATTTGGAGTAGAAGTAGACAACGACATCTTCACTTTCTTCCAGTCTATTCCGGTAGTCTGCACAATATTTGCTTTATATACCAGTTTCAATGGGCTCTTGGTATTTTCCACTCTTATATCGTAGTTAGGAGTCCAGTAAGCATTCGGGGTAATATACGATACTGCAAAGTCGTACTTGCCCGCTACTGCAGCCGATAGTTGCAGTATCAATCTACCACCAACCGTTGCATTCTTCGATTGTTCTTCCTGCAGCTGATTGCGAAGCACACCCAGCGTTTCGCTTAGTTTTACTTTCTTCTCATTCAAACTATATAGTTCATTCTGAAGCTCAATGGTTTTAGCTTTATAATAGTCCATCATTTTCATCAGCTCGGCCACACTTAGCCCATTCTGAGTCCCTTTTATATCACGGTTTTGTTTCAATACGCCCAACAGGTCATTGTCGTTATTGGTTTGCATATCCAGCCTGTTATACGCTTTCGATACATGTTCTATCGAATCTTCCAGCAATTTTATACGAGGCGTTTTCTCGGTATTCGCTATATAGTTATTGGCAAACTCCACGCCCATTATCGTCACTTCGTTGGGAGCTTTTATCTGAATACTATTAATATCCATTGCATTACTCACGTTTTCTATAATCAGTTCATTACTACCAGTTTTAAGCGTAGCAGCGGTGGTATGCGATAGCTCTGCACCCGATTTATAAACGGTAACAGTCTTCAAATCCGCATTCACAATATTGCGGTCATCAGTAGCCATTAATCTTGCAGAAACCAGTAAAGTAAACAGCATTAAAAGGAGATTCTTTTTCATATAGTTTTAATTTGTGGTAGTGAGATGATAAAAGTATGCCATTGCATAAGGGTTTAATGTATTTTTAAGAATAATTAACAAGGTACAAGGGAGAAAGGAGACAGTAGTTAGGAGATAGGAGAATACAAAAGAAGATTTGCTGATTTGTAAATACTGGATTGATACTTTAAAGAGTAATATTCCTATTAAAAAATAAGGAATACATCATACAGGTTAGTTTTTAACTATCCTCCATAATGTATTCCTTTATGTAAAATCTAATTTTATCGTCCTTTTGACCTAGACCTTGGGGCTCTTACTTTTTATCGCCGTCATCAATAACTTTAATTGTAGGACATCTTCTTGAAGGGATTACAGTAAGTTCATCTTCGGAAATGTATACCCAGAAATCGTGCACCTCGTATATGTCGCCTGGAACTTTTGCACCACCTTCTTCATTAGATCTGTCGTAAGGGCCAACAATATTTCCGTTATACTTTACTTCCTTTAGTTTTTCTGCTAAGGTCAACGTTTTAAAATGATCGATTGTCATATCTGCTTTTGTAATTATGGGACAAAGTTATTGTTTCAATTCAAATAAAGAAATAGAAGTTTAAGAATTGAATAAATGTTTGTGAGAAGATGTATAAAATCAAGCACTTTTAGAAGCTGTTTGAATTAATTATTTGATATTCCATACGGTGCGCTATCTGTGCTGCAACTTTGTTAGATTTTTCGCTTTAGCATCCAACTAAATCTGCAAAATCTGCCTTGTTTCGCTACAGATAATCGCAATATTGAATTCTAAACAATTAACTCAAACAGCTTCTTAGTATCAAAAAGTGACTAAAGATGTGAAATTTGTTGTAAGTCTATATCAGATGAAAAGTAATGCCATTAAGTTAGTTGTAAATGATGTTTAGATTGTTGTAATAGAAGTTCAGCTTGTTGTAATGACTTATCAGTTGAAATAATTAGATAATGAATAGGTTGTAAGTGATGTTCAAGTGGTTGTATTGAAAGTTCAGCTTATTGTAATAGGATATGAGATGAAATAAATAGAACATGAATGTATTGTAAATGAAGTTCAGGTGGTTGTATTGAACAATCAGTTTAAAAAGAACAGTAAACAACTATATTTTATGCATTACAACTGAATGGAACCGTGATATCATCTTTTTAAACCTATAATTCTATATAGTTATTTGCATGAGCATGTTAAGAAGTTGAATACAAATTTGATAATGCGACTAATTGAGAAACTGATAATTAACCCTAATTCCTGCATTTGGAATTCAGATATCATCGCTTTATTTACTGTAACGAAGTAAGAAGCATATTGATTCAAGGAGCAATGTATTTGTATTTCGCGTTAGTTGCAGCAGGGAATATCCTTTATATGCCCATAGCAATTTAGATAATTGAGCAGTTTGAATAGGGCATATAAAGATAGGAAAGGCAGCAACGGCCGCCTCAGCGGAACGCCCAAATTCAAGTAAAAAGGATAAAACAAAAAGTAAAAAATCAAAGAAACAGAATTGAAAATATATTCTATGGACTGCTCCTTCTGTAAGCTATTTCCTTAATAATTATCCTACTTGTTTTTTATACAGCTACCTTTAGCGGAAATATAGCATTATGCTAAAAGAACTTCTTATTCTTGATATTGAAACGGTACCGCAATATGAAAATTATAACGATATGCCACCCATGTGGCAGAAGCTTTGGGATGATAAAATAGCCCGACAAATTACAGAACAGGACACACCAGCAGAATTATACCGTCAGAAGGGTGGCATACTGGCTGAGTTTGGTAAAATTGTGTGCATTTCTACCGCTATATTCCCTGAATCGAGCGATGATATTCAATTGAGAATAAAATCGTTTTATGGTGATGATGAAGCTGAAATACTTCGCGAATTCATTCACATTGCTGATAAAATGCATGCCCGATACCCTTATTTTCAATTTGCAGGTCATAACATTAAAGAGTTTGACATTCCCTATATCTGTCGACGCATGTTGATAAATCATATGCCGCTACCCGAATATCTGCTATTGAATGACAAGAAACCCTGGGAAGTAAAGATGACCGACACCATGAACTGGTGGAAGTTTGGGGACAATAAAAACTACGTTTCCCTGCACCTTCTGGCTTCCGTTTTAGGGATACCTACCTCGAAAGATGATATTAACGGCAGTATGGTGCAGGATGTGTACTATATAGAAAAGAATCTGGAAAGGATTGTTACCTACTGTCAGAAAGATGTGGTAGTAACGGCCAATATTATACTCCGGTATATGAATTTACCCACTTTATTTAATGAACAGGTTTCGATTGTTGGTAAAAACTAATTATCTATTGTAGATAATTAATTTTATTTGCAGCATGAGCATGGATGCTATTATCTCGGATTGGAAGAAGGGGAAGTTTAAATCACTCTATTGGCTGGAGGGCGATGAGCCTTACTTTATAGACAATATTGTGAACTATGCCGAGACCAAAATTCTTTCTGAAGCAGATGCATCCTTTAACCTTACAGTTTTTTATGGCAAAGATGCCGACTGGGTAAATATTGTAAATGCCTGTAAGCGTTACCCCATGTTTGCCGAACGTCAGGTAGTGATTCTGAAAGAGGCTCAGCAGATGGCTTTTAAAGACATTGAAAAACTACAATCCTATATAGAAAATCCACTTTCCTCTACCGTATTTGTAGTTAGTCACAAGGATAAGAAAATTGATGGAAGAAGTAAGCTTGCCAAGGCCATTAAACAGAACGGCGAACTATTCTCTACCAAAAAAATGTACGATGATAAACTACCGGAATTTGCAGCATCGGTAGTGAACAAAAATCAGTTAACTATTACCCAGAAAGCATTGTTTCTGCTGGTAGATCATATAGGCAACGATCTAAGCAGGATAGAGAATGAAATAGAGAAACTGGCCATCAATCTGAACGGTCGTAAACAAATAACGGAAGACGATATTGAGAACTATATTGGTATCAGCAAAGAGTTTAATGTATTTGAGTTACAAGGCGCTCTGGCACAAAGAAACTTCTCTAAAGCGATCCGTATAATTAACTACTTTGAAGCAAACCCAAAGGCCTCTCCTATTCAGATGACCTTACCTGCACTTTACAATTATTTCAGTAAAGTATATATGGTATTTGGCACAGGAAGTAATGATAATAATACTATAGCTCAGGCACTGGAAGTAAATCCTTATTTTGTAAAAGATTACCTGGCAGCGGCTAAACAATACGGTCAGCAATCGGTAGAAAAAGTATTGTTACTACTACAACACTACAACCTTAAATCGATAGGGATAAATACGAGCTATACGGCCGAGAGCGAGATGCTGAAAGAGCTGATAACGAAGATGATGTTTTGTTAAAATACAAGGCAATAGGCAATGAGGCAATAGGCAAAGAGGGAATACAAATACACTGCAATTTAT
>JBAXVH010000056.1:0-7704 GCA_037129215.1 Bacteroidota bacterium
ACACAATGTAATGGTTGGGGTAATAAAAGGTAAAATACACTATACTCCGCTTGATAAAGTAGTAAAAGAAAAACATTCCATTGGACAGGAATGGATGAAGATTGTGAAAATCCTGGCATCTTAAATTAGTTAGTTGTTTAGCTGATTAGATATTTTGCTAATTAATACAAGATTTTGGTTAATCATTGCTTATTAACTGTTGTTAGTTATTTTAGCAGCCTGAAACAATAGTATAAAATAAAAATAATTGGCTCGATAATACAATTTACGGGCTCAATAAAATAAGATATTATGATAAAAAACTCTACAAAGGTGATGCCTCAGAACAGAACAAAGATTGTAGCAACCGTTGGTCCGGCTTGTGATAGTTACGAAGGACTAAAAGAACTTGCTGAAGCTGGTGTAAACGTGTTCAGGCTAAACTTTTCTCATGGTACACATGAAGACAAAGCGCAGGTAATTGAGCATATCCGTAAAATTAATCAGAATTTAGGACTATCAATTTCTATCCTGGGCGATTTGCAAGGACCTAAACTAAGAGTAGGTGAAATAGAAAACAATCACCTCGATGTAAAAGCGGGTGATATTCTTACGTTTACCAACGAAAAATGTGTTGGTACTCTAGAAAAAATATTTGTTAGCTACCCTAATCTTTCAGAAGATGTAAGAATAGGAAATGTTATCATGATTGATGATGGTAAGATTGAAGTGAAAGTGGTTGGTATTACCAAAGAAAAAGAAGTAAAAGTACAGGTAACACTTGGTGGTGTACTGTCTTCTAAAAAAGGTATCAACCTTCCCGATACAAAAATTTCTTTGCCAGGATTAACCGATAAGGATCTGGTGGATCTTGAATTTATTATTGCTCAGGAACTCGATTGGGTGGCATTAAGTTTTGTTCGCAGTGTAAAGGATATTATTTTATTGCGTTATAAACTGCAGGAAAAGAAAAGCAAGACTAAGATTATTGCTAAAATAGAAAAGCCTGAAGCATTATTATGCATCAGAGATATTATTATCGAAAGCGATGCTATCATGGTTGCCCGTGGTGATCTGGGTGTTGAACTTCCTATAGAAAAAGTACCTTTAATTCAGAGAGATCTTATTCGTAAATGTCTGCACCGTGCTAAGCCTGTAATTGTGGCTACACAGATGATGGAGAGCATGATAGACAGAGTAAAACCTAACCGTAGCGAAATTACCGATGTTGCCAATGCAGTATTGGAAGGTGCCGATGCGGTTATGTTAAGCGGAGAAACCGCTGCTGGCAATCACCCTGCTTTAGTGGTACAGACAATGTGCAAGATTATTGAGCAGGTAGAAAATACCGAGTACCGCTACAACCGTGAAGAAGATTTAAAACCGCAATCGCATTCCCCTTCTTTCTTAAGCGATGCAGTTTGTTATAATGCCTGTAAAATGGCACAGGATGTAAATGCAAATGCGTTAGTAGGAACTACTCAGAGCGGGTATACTGCCTTTACGCTAAGCAGTTACAGACCTAAATCGCCTATGTTTATTTTTACCAAAGAAAAGAGCCTTGTTACCCAACTTAGTTTAAGCTGGGGAGTAAGAGTATTCTATTCTGATGAAGAAAGTACACTCGATGATATTATAGCTTCACAAATTTCTTATTTAAAAGATAAAGGTTTGCTCGAAACTGGCGATGTGGTAGTAAGTACCGGTAGCACGCCTGTACACCTTCATTTACCTACCAATGTGCTGAAGATTACTAAGGTAGAGTAATAAAAGGAGGAAGGAGATACAGATAATTATTAATTTGAATAACATAATAAAGGGTTCAAGTTGCGCAAGCAGCTTGAACCCTTTTCTTAATTATTTGCTCCTGTATTCTTTTTACTTTTTACTTTTTACTTGATTTAGGGCGTTCCGCTGAGGCGGCCGTTGCTGCTCTTCCTATCTTTCCTACCACTATATCAACCTGACTTTAATAGCAGGTTCAGGGGTGGTAGCAAAGTAATAAAAGGAGGAAGGAGATACAGATAATTATTAATTTGAATAACATAATAAAGGGTTCAAGTTGCGCAAGCAGCTTGAACCCTTTTCTTAATTATTTGCTCCTGTATTCTTTTTACTTTTTACTTTTTACTTGATTTAGGGCGTTCCGCTGAGGCGGCCGTTGCTGCTCTTCCTATCTTTCCTACCACTATATCAACCTGACTTTAATAGCAGGTTCAGGGGTGGTAGCAAAGATATTCCCTGCTGCAACTAACGCAAAGACAAATACAATATGCTCAGCAAGTATAAAATCTCCGGAACACAATTAAATCCAGCAAATACTGAACTCAAAAGCATAGAAATCTAACCTGAAAGCGTAAATCCAATCCTCAAGAGAACTAAACTCAATGAAAAGTACGTAAAACCTTTACCAAAGAGCGTAGGTCAGAGTAAAGAGAGGGCAGGCATCACTACAAAGAGGCTGGACTTTCAAAATAGTTTGTAAACCTTAACCAGAAGTCAGTCGGCACCAACCAAAAGTGTGTATAACCGAGATTAAAATGGGCTGGCATCAACCCAAAGTGTTCTCGCCACTACCAAAAGTGTACAAAACACTAACCCATATCACTAGGCAAGTCCCCAAAGTCTATAAACCTGAAGCTCACACCAGTAAACCCGAAAAAATTGCAAGTCTATATAATAGATTGTATTCATCTCGATTCAAGAAAATCATGATTCACAAAGTAATAAAAGGCAATCTTTTTATCAACAATAGCCTCTTCTCCCTCTAAAGGGGTGTAAATAATCACTCAGGAACATTTACTTTGCAGCATGCAACAATATCATCAGTTACTGCAACATATTCTTCAAAATGGAGTGAAGAAAGAAGATCGTACCGGTACAGGTACTACCAGTTGTTTTGGCTATCAGATGCGTTTTAATCTGAAAGACGGCTTTCCATTAGTTACTACTAAAAAAGTGCATCTTAAGAGCATTATACATGAATTGCTATGGTTCATGAAAGGGGATACCAATATAAAATACCTGAAAGAAAATGGCGTAGGCATATGGGACGAATGGGCCGATGCAGAAGGTAATCTCGGACCCGTATATGGCAAACAATGGAGAAGCTGGGAAGGTGCCGACGGTAAAGTATACGATCAGATTGTGGATGTTATCAATCAGATAAAAACCAATCCTGATAGTAGAAGAATGATTGTAAGTGCCTGGAATGTAGCCGAATTACCCAAAATGGCACTCATGCCTTGCCATAGTCTGTTTCAGTTTTATGTTGCCGATGGCAAACTGAGTTGTCAGCTATATCAGCGAAGTGCCGATGTATTTCTGGGAGTACCTTTCAACATTGCTTCCTATGCACTATTAACAATGATGATAGCGCAGGTTACAGGTTTAGAGTATGGCGATTTTGTTCACAGCTTTGGCGATGTGCATCTATATAGTAATCACATGGATCAGGCAAACCTGCAGTTAAGTAGAACGCCTTTTCCTCTACCTACAATGAAAATGAATCCAGCAGTAAAAGACATATTCGACTTCAAATTCGAAGACTTTACATTGGAGAATTATCAGTGTCATCCAGGAATAAAAGCAGCAGTAGCAGTGTAAGAATTAATTAGCTAATTGGATAATTAGCTAATGTGCTAATGAATACAAAAGGATTGCCTAATAACTGAGTATAGATAAAAACAAATAATTAAACTTTGCCTTTCAAAATTAGCTAATGTGCTTATCACTGAAAGGTTTATAAATTGATTAATTGAATATTAGTTTAAAATAGAGAACTGATAATAAGGGATATTGATTTTGTATTTAATTAGCTAATTAAAAAAGTATGAAGATTTCAATCATTGTGGCAGCAGCGGAGAATAATGCGATTGGCAGGAACAATGAATTGTTATGCTATCTTCCCAACGACCTTAAATATTTTAAAGCCACTACCTGGGGTTCTGTAGTAGCAATGGGCAGAAAGACTTTTGAATCGCTGGGCAATAAAACTTTACCCGGCAGAATAAATGTAATTATCACCCGCAATTCAGACTGGCAATTTGAAGGAACCAGAAGAGCCTCCTCCATAGAAGAAGCAATGGTTATTACACATTCACTTGGTTATAAAGAAATGTTTATAGCTGGCGGCGGCGATATATATCGTCAGGCGCTGCCATTAGCTAATATTATATACATAACAAGGATTCATGCTACACTGGAAGGAGATACTTTCTTCCCGGAATTCAGTGAAAATGAATGGACAAAGAAACAATCAACAGCATTTTTCAAAGACGAGAAGCATGCGTTCGATTTTACAGTAGAGAAATGGGAGAGGAATTAATTAGCTAATTTGCTGATGAGATAATGTGCTAATGAATACAAAGAATAAAAAATGTTAGAGATAAAAATATGGTTTGCTCTGTTTTAACGCAGGTTCAATTCATAATTCATAATTCATAATTCATAATTACTAAATGTATAAAAACTATCAACTTGGCTGGCTTTACTTTAAGTACCGGTTAAAAGCATTGAACGGAAAAGGTCACGGTACACATTCGCCTTTCGTATATACATTTATCAGAGAGGTATTGAACGATAAAAGAAAATTTTACTGCTATTCAGGAATAGAATTTCTTAGAAGACAATTACTGGCCGATAAAAAGAAGATTGTAGTGGAAGACTTTGGTGCCGGTTCTAAACTAAATAAAACAAAAGAACGAACCATAGCCGCTATTGCATATTCATCTTTAAAGCCTAAGAAATATGCACAGCTTTTGTTTAGAATGGTAAATTATTATCAGCCTAAAACTATTGTAGAACTGGGTACTTCTCTGGGTATTACTAGCAGTTACCTTGCTTCAGGCAATACCAATGCCACTGTTTACACTTTCGAAGGCTCTTCTTCGGTAGCTGCTAAAGCCAAAGAAAACTTTGCGGCTTTAAAGTTGGAGAATATAGATTTAACCGTTGGAAACTTCGATTATACGCTGTCTTCAAAGATAGCTAAAATGAATACCATCGATTTTGCTTTCCTCGATGGTAACCACCGATACGAACCTACTATTAACTATTTTGAACAGATTTTATCAAAGTCCAATGATGATACAATCGTTATTCTGGATGATATTCACTGGAGTAAAGAGATGGAAGAAGCATGGGCTTATGTGCAGAATCATCCTCAGGTAACTACCACTATTGATTTATTTTTTATAGGAGTGGTGTTTTTTAGAAAAGAATTTAAAAACAAACAACTGTTTGTTATTAAATATTAAAAGCGATATTTGTCACCTGCATTAATGATAGATATCATGACATCGATTTCGCATTATTAATGTTCAAGCTATTGATTTACTTATATTTTCGCACTTCAAAATTTCTCTAAATGATTGCAGGGATACTTAAAGAACCCGTAGGTGAAAACAGGGTTTCTCTCTTGCCTGAACAGGCTGAGGTTTTAATAAAAAAGAATATACAGGTATTGATTGAAGAAAGTGCCGGAGCAAATGCTTTTGCATCCAATGAAAGTTATACCGTTAAAGGAGTAAAAGTAGTTTCCAGAGAAGAAGTATTGCAGCAAAGCAATATTCTGTACTCTATAAATGCTCTTACCGAAAGTGATTTAGGCAAAGTAAAGAACGAAGTAGCACTGGTAGGAATCTTCCAGCCGCTATTCAACTTTGCTCAGATTAATACCTGGAACAGTAAGTCGGTTACTACTTTTAGTATGGATATGATACCCCGTACTACAAGGGCTCAAAGTATGGATGTGCTGAGTAGTCAGGCAAACATTGCGGGTTACCGTGCGGTGTTGCTGGCATCTACTTTATTTCCAAGATACTTTCCTATGTTCATGACTGCTGCCGGAAGTATTGCGCCTGCAAAGATGCTGATACTGGGTGCAGGTGTTGCTGGCTTACAAGCTGTAGCTACCTCTCGCAGATTAGGAGCTGTGGTAGAAGTATTTGATACCCGTCCTGCTGTGAAAGAAGAAGTGATGAGTCTGGGTGCAAAATTTGTAGAAGTAGAAGGTGCTGCCGATGCAAGCAAAGCAGGTGGTTACGCTGTAGAACAAAGTGAAGAATACAAACAAAAGCAACAAGCTCGTATTGCAGAAGCGGTTCAGAAAGCAGACATTATTATTACTACAGCACAGATTCCTGGTAAAAAAGCGCCTGTTTTAATTACCGAACCTATGCTTCAAAGCATGAAGAACGGTAGTATTATTATAGATCTTGCGGCTGCTACAGGTGGCAATACGCCTCTTACTAAAAACAATGAACACTTTGTTACACCTAATGGAGTAACAATTGTTGGAAATAGCAATCTTCCAAGTGGAATGCCATTCGATGCAAGTAAAATGTATGGTAAAAACGTACTGAACTTTATGCAGTTGATTCTTACAAAAGAAGGTGAACTAAACCTGAACTTCGAAGATGATATAGTAAAAGGTTGCTGCATTACACATCAGAGCAAAATAGTAAATGATAGAGTAGCTGCTTTAATCAATTAATAAATAACTAATTAGAAATTATGGAACTTATACAACATATACTAAGAGGAGTACACAATCATCAGGAGATGTTTTACATTGTAATACTGATGATATTTTTAGGAATAGAAGTTATTGGCAGAGTACCAAGTGTATTGCATACTCCTTTAATGAGTGGTGCCAATGCTATACATGGAGTGGTTATCATTGGAGCAATTATTGTTATGGGATCAGCACAAAGCGATAATTATATTGCCTTGATTCTCGGTTTTCTGGCAGTAATTCTGGGTACCTTAAACGTTGTTGGTGGATTTGTAGTTACCGACAGAATGCTGGAAATGTTTAAGAAAAAGAAATAACCTTAATACAAAAACTAAAGACTAAAAAAGAAAAACTAAAACTTAGTAGTTTCAATTTTAGGACACTCCGTTTAACTGTCAAACTATGGTAAGTAAATACCTTGATTTGGAAAAAAGGACACAAGGGTTCTCATTATCTGTTAGGGATTTTTGCTATAGTTGTAATAAAGAAGAAATTAACCTGATTTATATAAAACAATTAGTTCGTTCTGCTGGCTCTGTTGGAGCAAACTATATTGAAGCAAATGATAGTCTGGGTAATAAGGATAAAAAGATGAAAATAAGAATTAGCAAGAAAGAGGCCAAAGAATCCGCTTACTGGTTAAATCATATTTCAGCTCATAATGATCAATATTTAGAAAGCAATAAAATGGAACTAATTACAGAAGCAAATGAACTTGTATTAATTCTTGCTTCTATACTTAGGAAACTCGAAGATTAATAATATAACCGCTAATGATTTAGTTTTTAGTCACTAGTTTTTAGTTTTTTAAAAAACAATTTAATTAAATAGACAATTTAGATTTTATGGAACATATACTCACAATTTGTTACTTAATAGGTTCAATAACTTTTATCCTTGGATTAAAAATGTTATCGAATCCTGCTACTGCCCGAAAAGGTAATTTAATAGCAGCCGCAGGTATGACTATTGCAATATTTGGTACTATCTTTTTATATAGAGATGAAGCAGGATAGAATAGAAAAATCTTTGGCCCTAAGCAAAGGGTTTGAACAATTAAGTTTGCGCCCTGGTTTTGCAAAGAAGGGATAGGCATACTCATATTAAATCCGAATGCACCATTCCATCTAGAACAACAACATCGATCGGGTTTGTTTATGATTATTACAAATACACCAATCGCAAAACTATCGGAAGTGGTGGTAGAG
>JBAXVH010000057.1:0-7624 GCA_037129215.1 Bacteroidota bacterium
TATTTTATGGACATTGCAAGGAACCAAAGAGTTTGCAGAATTACATTCTATTGAGGAAGCTCATCTAATAAGTATTATTAATGCTGGTCTGGAAAAGCTTTTGATTGAAAGAACCAAAAGAATAAGACCTCAGCTGGATGATAAAATACTGCTGAACTGGAATGCATTGATGATAACTGGTTTGTGTAAAGCATACGAAGCTTTGCTGGATGAAAACTATAAAAATCTGGCAATAAACTGTATGGCCTTTATAGAAAATACCCTCACTAAAGCGGATAATACTTTATTACATACCTACAAAAATGGGGTGGCTAAAATTGATGCCTTTCTCGATGATTATGCCTATACCATTCAGTCTTATATATCGCTGAATAATATTACAGGTTATAATGGTTATTTAGTAAAAGCAATTGAGTTGGTTAATACAGTAGATATGAAGTTTAAAGATGCTGCTACTGGATTATATTACTATACAGACGAAGCTCAATCTGATATTATAGTACGGAAAAAGGAGATTTATGATGGAGCTACGCCATCAGCTAATGGAATAATAATGTGCAATTTATTATTCCTTTCATCAGCAATGAATGACAGTACAGATTTGAAGGATTTAGTAAAAAATAATGTTGCAGGTTTAATGAAAGCAATTGTAAATTATCCAACCTCTTTTGGGGTATGGGCACTGATTGTTCAAATGATTGTGACAGATGTGAAGGAAATAAATATTTATGGAGCAAATGTTGAAAAAGAAACTAAAGCAATAGCGAACTGGTATTTTCCGGAAAAAATTATCTTAACAAAGTCAATTAATACCGTTCATAAAATTTATGATGGTGTAAGCGATAAAACCCTTGAAATACAAGGTGATTCGGTTGTTTTTAATGTGTGTACATTAAACACATGCAGTGTGTATTTTGTTAATTTAACTGACTTTTACAATTATCTAACAAAAGCATAACAATTGTGTTATTATCTTGCACCGGATTAGCTGTAAAATGATCTCTCAAACATTTTATAATATAAAATATTGATTGTTCGTAAAATAGTTACTCAAATAGTTTAAAGCTTTTAATTTTGATTCTGGTGTGCTATTAAAAATATATTTCACCTTTATCAGTTAACATGTAAGAGATATGATTAAAAACTTGTTTTTTTCTGCAGTAATTACATCAATTGTAATTGGTTCAATTGGATGTTCAAAAGGTGGAGGTTCTTCATCTAGCATGACTGCTGATGGTCAACTTCATGGAGTTGCCCCTAATGCCAGACCTAGTATGAGAAAACCTTTAGGAATGGTATTCATTCCACCAGGTACTTTTCACATGGGACCAAGTGATGAGGATATTAATTACAACTTTACGTCCAGAAACAGACAGGTATCTATTCCTGGATTTTGGATGGATGCAACTGAAATAACTAATAATGAATACCGCCAGTTTGTAAACTGGGTGAAGGATTCATTAGCAGCGAAAGAGTTAGGATTTGTAAAGAATTCCTCTGCAAATTCTTCCGATTCATCTGCAGGTGCACCTATTAACTGGGCTAAAGTTCCTACTATTAAATATGATGCAACTAATTTAGAAAAATTAGGTAACAAGTTAATCCTTGCTCCAGATAACAGATTATATGGTAAAGCAGAGATTGATCCTGAGAAATTAGTTTACAGACAAGAGTCCTTCATTCTTTCTGAAGCAGCTAAACGTGAAAACCAAGGTGTAGCAAGAGCTAAGTTTATAGATAGAAGAAACATTAAGGTTTATCCTGATACATTGGTATGGATGAGAGATTTCTCTTATTCTTACAATGAACCAATGACTAAAAGATATTATGCACACCCTGCGTTTGGTAATTATCCAGTAGTAGGTGTTAACTGGAAACAAGCAGTAGCATTCTGTCATTGGCGTACACATATTCAGAATTACATTCTGGAAAAACAAAAACTTGCTGTTGAAAGCGATTTCAGATTACCAAGCGATGCTGAGTGGGAATATGCTGCAAGAGGCGGAAGAACAAATTCAATGTTCCCTTGGGGTAACTATTACTTAAGAAACAAGAAAGGTTGCTTGTTAGCAAACTTCAAACCAGGTAGAGGTAATTATGCTGAAGATGGTGGTTTTTATACTGTAAGAGTAGATGCATACTGGCCTAATGACTATGGTTTATATAATATGGCTGGTAACGTAGCTGAGTGGACTAACTCTTATTTTAATGAAGGTTCTATGGCGTTCATTCACGATATGAGCCCGGATTTAAGATACGATGCTAAAGATGCTGATCCTCCATACATGAAGAGAAAAGTGGTAAGAGGTGGTAGCTGGAAAGACGTAGGTTATTTCTTACAAACCAGCACCAAAACTTACGAGTATCAGGATACTGCTAAGTCGTACATTGGTTTTAGAACTGTAATTGATTTAGCGCCTCGTTTCTAATTTTTAATTAAATTGTTTTTAGGACTTACTTATTATAATTTTAACAAACAAACAAAAATCTAACAAAAATGGCTGCAAAAATTCCGCCTAAAGTAGGTAAAATCGTAGATGTATTCGTGTCATTAGCTGCTGCTATAGTAATTTATGGAGCACTTCAGAAAATCCTCCATACTCCAATGGCTGATATTATGCTGAAAGTAGGTCTTACAGTAGAAGCTATCATTTTCTTGTCTTATGGTATATTGTATATTTACTATCCAGCAATGGATGATCACGAAATGCATATTCCTGGATTCAAACCAGATGCAAATCCTGCTTTAAAGTCTATGGAAAAAATGATGGCTGAAGCAGATATTACTCCAGCTAACTTAGGAAAATTAAGTACTGGATTCCAGAAATTAAATTCTACAGTTGGTCAGATGGCTGAAATTGGTGATGTTGTAAAATCAACTGGTGATTTTTCTACCAAAACTAAAGAAGCTTCTACTGCATTAAGCAACATTGCTGGAGCAGTTAATCAAGCTACTACCTCTTTAGGTTCTTTCAATGAAGCTTCTGCTACTACTAAGAAGTTCCATGAGCAAGTTCAAGTATTAACTAAAAACTTAGGTTCATTAAATACTATTTATGAACTTGAGTTACAAGAAAGTAATAATCATTTGAAAGCTTTAAATCAATTCTACGGCAAATTGGCTCAGGCATCTACTGCTATGGCTGCTTCTGCTGAAGATGCTGTAAAAGCTAAAGAACAAATTGCTACTTTGGCAAATAACTTAGGCAAATTGAATCAGGTTTATGGTAATATGCTTACTGCTATGTCTGGAAGACAATAAGCTTTAATTAAAACATATTATTACAAAACATTTAAGTTTCACAACTAAAATTATTTAAACATGTCAATGCCAAAAGAGCCGCGGCAGAAGATGATTAACATCATGTATTTGGTGTTGACTGCTTTGCTTGCGCTTAACGTTTCATCAGAAATTATAAATGCTTTTAAAACTATCAACAATAGCTTGTTGACTTCTAACGGGATTGTTGAAAATAAGAATGTTCTTATCTTCAAATCTCTTCAGGAAAAATTAGATAAAGCAGAAACGCATCAGATGGCTGCTATCTGGAAGCCTAAAGCAGATCAGGTAAAATCAGCTGCTGACCAAGCATATAACTACATCGAAACGCTTAAAAATGAGCTTATATTCGAGTCAAGCCAAAAAGGCACAATGAAAGACGAGAATGGTAACCCTACATTTAAAGCTGATGATTTAGATGCTGCTACAAGATTATTAGTTGAAGGTCCTAAAAAGGCTGAAGAATTAAAATCTAAATTAGAATCATTCAGATCAACTGCACTTGGTGTAGATCCTGAGGTTAAAACTACTTTTGAAAATACTTTACCATTAGATTTATCTATGCCTAAAGTTACTGGAAGTAAAGCAGGTGTTACAGATTGGGGTTATGCTTATTTTCACATGACACCGACTATCGCTGCATTAACTATCCTTAGTAAGTTTCAAAATGATATCAAGAATAGTGAATCTCAAATAGTTGAATTCTGTCACAAGAAAGTAGGTGAGGTTCAGGTTCGTTACGATGCATTCCAGGCAATTGCAAGTCAGAGTTCTGAGTATTTAATGCCAGGACAAGAGTTGAGAATCACTGGTGGTGTTGGAGCTTTCAGTAGTGCCGCTAAACCAAATGTAACAATCGATGGAGCTTCTATTGCATTGAATACAGAAGGTGTTGCTGAGTACAAAACAACTGTTGGCGGTCCAGGTTCTTATTCTAAAAAAGTAAGTATTTCCTTCAAGAAACCAGATGGTACTGTTGGTACACTGGATAAAGAAATTAAATATACCGTTGGATCTCCTACAGGAGCAAGCGTAAGTGCTGATGCGGTTAAAGTTCTTTACATTGGTCTTAAAAATCCGCTTACTATTAATGGTGGTACTGCAGGTGCTGAAAAAACCAGCGCAAGCATTACTCAAGGTAAATTGGATAACCAAGGTGGTGGTAAATTTATTGCTGAAGTAACTACTCCTGGAGAAGCTACTATTGGTGTTACCGCTGATGGAAAGAAAACTGATTTCAAATTTAAAGTAAAACGTGTACCTAATCCAACTGCAATGATTGGATCATCTGAAGGTGGACGTGAGCCAGCAAATAAAATTAAAGCTCAACAGGGTGTTCGTGCGGAATTGAAAGATTTCGTATTTGAAGGTGTTGAATTTAATGTAGTAAGTTTTACATTGATTGCTAATGGAGGTTCATTTACAAATTTACAATTTGCACCAAACGTTGGTGCTGCATTTAATGCTGATTGTAAAAGAATTTTAGATAAATGTTCTCCTGGTACATCTTTGATTATTGATGAAATTAAGGCTGTAGGTCCTGGTGGAGATACTCGTAAGTTGCCACCGATTGTATTTAACTTGTATTAGAAATTACTTATTATGCGTAATAACTTTTTTAAATGTGCTTTTGCTACTGCTGTTTCATTAGTAGTAATCTGTAGTTACTCAATTGCCCAGACTGGGTATGGAGGTGGTGCACCTTCTAAGCCTGCTTCAAAAGCTAAGGCTAAAGCTGGTACCCCTAAAAAAGGTGCTGCTACAAAAGCGTCAACTTCTACTGGTGGTGGATATGGTTCTACTCCAGCGTCTACTCAGAATGCTGGATATGGCAGTACTCCTGCTACAGATAATTCAGCTTCATCTGGTGGATATGGCAGTACTCCTGCCGCTTCATCTGGTGGATATGGTAGCACACCTGCTGCTTCTACTTCTGTAAGACCAGCTAACTTACCAATTGTTTTTAAACAAAACTCTGGTGGTGGTATAGGTGACTCTGTTAAAGCTTCTTATAGAGTCGATAACGCTATAGACAAGCAATTAATTAAGGAAAGACGCCCGTTGGAATACGAACGTATCAGAGAAGACGATGCGGTTTATTCTCAACGTATCTGGATGGAAATCGATACAAGAGAAAAAATGAATCAGTCTTTTGGTTACTCCGCTGATATGGATAATGGTAATCAACGTTTCATTTCTATTCTTTACAATGCTATTCAATCTGATAGTGTGATAGCTTTTGGAGCTGATGATGATAGATTTACTACTCCATTAACTAAAAAACAAGTAAAAGATATCTTGTTTGGTGGTAATGATACTACTGAAGTTACCGATTTAAAAGGTAACGTAGTTTCTCTGGAAGTAAGACCTAAACAGATTAACCCGGATTCTATCTACAGATTCAGAGTAAAAGAAGATATCGTATTTGATAAAAAGAATTCAAGAATGTTCAAGAGAATTCTTGGAATTGCTCCAGTAATGAACAAAATTGGTTCTACTGGTATCAATTACGGTCCTTTCACAATGTTCTGGGTTTACTATCCTGATGTAAGATCTACTTTAAGTAAATATGAAGTGTATAATCCAAAGAATCATAACTCAAGAATGACCTGGGAAGATTTATTTGAATTCCACATGTTCAGTTACTATATCTTAAAATCTACATTGAACAATGCTAAGGATAGAACTTTCGAACAGTATATCAACGATCCATTGTTCCGTTTATTAGAGGGAGAAAAAACGAAAGAAAAAATATTTAACTACGAATCAGACCTTTGGTCACTATAATTTTTATAGTAGTAGTTTTGAAAAAGAGGTTGTGAATAACAGCCTCTTTTTTGTTTAATAGAACTTGATTATGATGAACACAACTGGTTATGAGCTTCCTGTAATGGAATCTTTTTATACTATTCAGGGAGAAGGATTTTATCAGGGTAATGCTGCTTATTTTATAAGATTGGCAGGCTGTGATGTTGGTTGCTTCTGGTGCGATGTAAAAGATAGTTGGGACGCTTCAAAACATCCTGTAAAACCAATTGATGAAATTGTAAGAGACGTTAAAGAATCAATATACTCAGTGCGGGATAATGCAATTGTAGTTATAACAGGAGGAGAGCCATTATTACATAATCTTGAGTTGCTTACTGCTGCATTGAAGGCAGAAGGGTTTAAGACTAATATAGAAACATCTGGGTCAAGTTCATTAAGCGGTAATTGGAATTGGATTTGTGTTTCTCCTAAGAAATTTAAAGCGCCAATAAAAGAAGTATTAGAAAAAGCTAATGAATTAAAAGTAGTAATTTTTAATAAGTCAGATTTTGAGTGGGCTGAAAATAATGCTCATTTTGTATCAGAAGATTGTAAGTTGTATTTACAACCCGAATGGGATAAATCATCTGAAATATTACCGTTAATGATAGAATATATTAAGTTGAATCCTAAATGGCAATTATGCATACAGATTCATAAATACATAAATGTTCCATAACCTAATATGGCACTGGGTTTTATTGAATTTAAACTTTAACAAAGGCCTATCTATTTTAAGTACAACTTATCTCTACATTTATGGAATGAAGATGGGTAGAATTATCTTTTATATTGTTACGATTTTTGCTTCAGTTTCTTTGCAAGCACAAACTTATCAGCCAGATAAAGTAAATGCAAAAGCATTGGCCATTTATGATATAGCTGTTGAAAAATTAAAAGATGGTGATATGCCACAGGCTATCATTTTACTAAATAAAGCATTGGCTAAAGATTCTAATTATGTTGATGCAATACTATCCCTTGCTGGTGCTTATGCAGAGCAAAAAAAATATGTTGAATCTATAACACAATACGAAAGAGCAAGAGCAAAAGATACCAGTTATTTTTACTATTTTTATCTGCCATATTCAATGAGTCTTGCAGGTGTTGGTAGATTTGATGATGCTCTTTTTGCAGTTAATAAATACCTCTTAATGAAAAACATTAGTGAGAGGAGTTACAGAAGTGGTTTATACTGGAAAAAAGCTTATGATTTTGCTATTCAATATCCTAAAACACATCCTGCTTATAATGCTTATAATTTCCTTCCTTTAAATCTTGGTGATAGTATTAATACAAATGAGCTGGAGTATTATCCCTCTGTAACTATAGACGATAGTATACTTGTGTTTTCCCGTTTAGGTAAAGGCATGCGGGAAGACTTTATGCAGAGTACTTTAACTCCTAATGGGTATACAAAAGCAAAGCCTATAGATGGTCAGATAAATGAAGAGCCGAGGAAAGGTGGAATTACGATTTCTGCTGATGGTAACTGGTTAATTTTTGCTGCAGATTATCCTGGTAAAGGTTTCGGTA
>JBAXVH010000058.1:0-7402 GCA_037129215.1 Bacteroidota bacterium
ATGCAGCAGGCAGCTGCCAGGAGAAGAAGTTGTTTCATGATTTTTTAAATTTAGAATTCAAATATAATAGAAACAACTATTCAATTATCGCAAGATAGTGGAATTATTTCCCAAACGAATGAATATTGCTACTGAAGATTTTAATTGCAATAGCCAATAGAATTACGCCAAAAAACTTTCTTACAGCTATCAAACCACCTTGCCCTAAAAATTTTTCAATATGCTTCAACGACTTGAGCGTGATATAAATTATTCCCAGATTAATAATTATGGCTATTAAAATTACTAACCATTCAAAATTGGCTTTCAAGCTCATTACGGTAGTTAAGGTACCACTACCTGCAATTACCGGAAATGCAATTGGAACCAATGTGCCAGAATGCGCATCTTTATCACTTTTAAATATTTCGTGACCCAGTACCATTTCTAATCCTAAAAGAAAGATTACTATTGAACCGCCTACGGCAAAGGAGCGGATATCTACGCCTAAAATATTTAATAAGTTTTTACCAAAGAAAAGAAAGACAATCATGAGCAAACCCGATACGAGGGTAGCCTTTGTGGCTTTAATACCGCCCATTTTTTCTTTCAGACTTATCAGCAAAGGAATGGAGCCAACGATATCAATTACGGCAAAAAGGGTAAATGACACGGTTAACAACTGATCGATCGTAAAGCTTTGCATAGTATTCTAATTTTGGCCTGCAAAGGTTAATCCTAAAATCCGAAAAAGGAGGGATTAACTGTTAATATGGTTTTCGAGAATGGTAATAGAAACAAAAATTAATAAAAAAGATTTGTCTAATTCATCAGGAACGCTAATTTCGCACCCCTAAACAATATTGTTAAGCCTGTAAATTTCTATTTAAAATGGCAGTTAAAATCAGATTACAAAGACACGGAAGTAAAAAACGTCCTTTCTACTTCATCGTAGTAGCAGACGCCCGTGCACCAAGAGATGGTAAGTTTATCCAAAAGTTAGGTACTTACAATCCTTTAACAGTTCCGGCAACCATACAGTTGGATCGCCAAAAAGCTCTTGATTGGTTACATAAAGGAGCTGAACCAACCGATACTGTTCGTCGTATCCTTTCGTTTAAGGGAGTATTGTACTTAAAGCACTTGTTGCGTGGGGTTAAACTTGGTTTATTCGACGATGCAGCAGCAATGGTTAAGTTCCAGCAATGGCACGAAGAGCATGAAGCAAAATCTAAGCAACGTTCTGATGACCACAGAAAGATCGTTAAGACAAGGAATACTTACGTTCCGCCTGTAAGAGAAGTTAAAGTAGAAGAAGCTGCACCTGCAGTTGAAGATACTACTTCTGAAGAAGCAAGCGAAGCATAAAATACTTCACCACAACTCTTTAAAATCCCGGACTCGTTCGGGATTTTTTTATGTATATAAACAGTCATTGATTATTACTATTTGTATTACTCACGACTGACGATTCACGATACTCACGATTAATAGGTCTCTGACTATAAATTTAACAGCTATGGAACAACTCATACATATTGGTAAAGTAGTAGCCACGTTTGGATTAACAGGACAGGTAGTTATTACCCATGTGCTTTCCAAGAAAGTTACTTTTAAAAGTCAGGAAGCTATATTTATTGAAGTTACAAAGGGCAAACCAGTTCCTTTCTTTATAGAGAGTTGTGTAACTAAAAATACCGAAGAACTTACCCTGAAACTCGAAGATGTTTCCAGCAGAGAAAGCGCTATCCGCTTGATTAGTAAAAATGTTTGGATTAACGAATCGGAGTTTGTAAAGCATGTAGATAAGAGTGCACCAATTGCCCTGATTGGATATACCATTTTTGATGACGAGAACGAAAAGGTATTGGGAACCATTGCTGAAATGATTGAACAACCTCATCAGCTTTTAGCCAAAATATTCATTGATAATAAAGAAGTATTGATTCCTTTGAATGAATCCACTTTACTGGAAATTAATAGAAAGAAAAAAGAAGTGCTGGTAGATTTACCAGAAGGTTTGCTGGATGTTTATTTGAAGTAGAGAATACAAGGCAAAGAGGCAATAGGCAAGGAGGCAATAGTAAAGACAAGATACAAAGGCAAGTTCAATTATTATTTACTTCTTGATTTCTTGTAGATGTTTATGGCTATCATCAGGATAGCTATAAAAGCAAAGAGACCTACAATTCCCCACACAAAACTGAGACTTTGTTTTACTACTACCAGCATTACAATGGCTATCAGAAAAACTGTTGCCACCTCATTCCATATTCTTAATTGCTGAGAAGAATATTTAAAGTTATCATTCATCTGTTGCTTAAAAATTACGTGCAGCGATAAATGATAGGCATAAAGTAATACAACAAAACATAGCTTTATGAGCAGCCATAAACGATCTTCGTTTAATAAGCCGGAATACCATTTATAATCTGGATGAAATAAAACCGTTAAACCAAATATCAGGGTAATAATAGCAGAAGGCCAGGTGATGCCATACCACAATCTCTTGATCATTATTTTAAACTGATTGCGAAGTATAGTGCATTCTTCTGCTGACTTTTCGCCTGCCTCTACATTATAAATAAATAAGCGTGGCATATAGAATAAACCTGCAAACCAGGTAACTACAAATATGATGTGAAGCGCTTTAAAATAATTATAAGCCATAATACAGTTGTATGTTTTATATTGCAAGTTACTGGTTACCAGTGACCGGTAACTTGCAACAAGAAAAACTATTTTGTTTCTATTTCTTTTACATTCCCCGTTCTCTTCAATACTCCCCAGTGTTGTAACTCTCCTTTCAATGCTTTTTTAATAGCACGGAAAAGTACTACAATCATTAACCAGCGGTAAATAATTCTTTGTGGAATTATCCAGATTAGTTTGCCAGGTTTTTCTTTTTCTAAAGCAAATGTTACCGATGCTATCAGTACATCTACCGCAGTAAATATCAGATAGTACACACCAATCTTTGCTGCATTGTCCGATACTAAACCAATAATCATCAGCACATCGGCTAACGGTGTAAACAATGGAATAAAGTATTTGAACAATAACAAATCAGGAAGGGCTACCCAGCCTAAAGACTTATACTGATTATTGAATAAAGCGTCTTTATGTTTCCAGAAGGTTTGCATTACCCCAAAGCTCCAGCGGAAACGTTGTTTCATAAACTGTCTTACCGATTCCGGTACTTCCGTCATAGCAACTGCATGTGGTTCGTTGGCTATGATATATCCTTCGCGCAGAATTCTGATACTCAGATCGCAATCTTCCGCTAAGGTATCGGTAGTGAATCCTCCTGCTTTTTCCAGCGCTTCTTTTCTAAAGGCACCAATAGCACCAGGTACAACGGTGATAGCATTCAGATATGCAAATGCTTTTCTATCGAAGTTCTGACTGATAGTATATTCCAGGCTCTGCCATTTGGTAATAATATTTACTTCGTTACCGGCTTTTACTACACCAGCAACAGCCCCAATTTCCGGGTTGCTAAAATGACGCATCATTTTACTGATAGCATCTGGCAACAACTTAGTATCGGCATCTATACAAACCACAAATTCAGAAGTAGTTTGTTCTATACCAAAATTCAATGCAGAAGATTTACCGCCATTTGGTTTGGTAAATACCTGCACCAATGGATGGTCTTTAAAAGCAGCCAACACATTGGCATAGGTATTATCCTTACTACCGTCATCTACAAAAATTACCTCGAATGAAGGATAATCGCAACGCAATAAATTATTCATTGAATTAACTGCATTAACCTCTTCGTTATAGGCAGGAACAATAATAGAAACCTTTGGTAAAAGCGTAGGATCTACTGCAGGGAAGATTAGTTTCTTTTCCTTGTTC
This sequence comes from Bacteroidota bacterium, assembly GCA_037129215.1. Lineage (GTDB taxonomy): Bacteria > Bacteroidota > Bacteroidia > Chitinophagales > Chitinophagaceae > CANFLJ01. The sequence continues at coordinate 3,844 of JBAXVH010000058.1, forward strand.
TTTTGTTTAATAGCCAAGGTAGTAATGACTATTAACCGCAATAGCCCCATAGCTATAAATACCAGGAATAAGGAGTTAAGCAAGGTACCTCCCATATATCCAGCTTCGGCAATAAAGTAATTGAACTGCAATAAGGTATAGCCACTTCCCTTAGGAACAGGGGGCATCAGATCGTCGGGTTTCTTTCCTAATAAATCTGCTACTGTGGTGAAGGTATAGCCCTTGCTCTGGAAGTAACGGATAATCATACCGGTAGCTAAAACGGTAGCGTGCCTATCGGTACCACCAGCATCATGCAACAGGATGATATTAGCAGTATCATTATCTGCAAGGTGTTTATTAAAGATGGTCAGTACTCTATTAAAGATGGTATCCTCATTAAAGTTTGGTATCTCATCTTTCTGCCAGTCTTCCGGATCAATACTTTCTCCTACGGTAATATAATTTCGCTGACGACTAAGTGCAATAGGCACCATTTCCTCCGACTTTTCCGGATCGCTATCTGCATTAAAAGGCGCGCGGAACATAACGGTACTTTTACCGGTAATACACTCTATTAATAATCTGGTAGCATCCATTTCCAGTAGGGCTCTGCTGGAACTTACTTCTGCTATATTGGGATGGGTGAAGGTGTGGTTACCAATTTCGTGTCCTTCCCTCATAATCCTTTTTATCAAAGGGATATTACGCTCTGCTTGTATACCTACCACAAAGAAAGAAGCAGGAACATGATAATATGCCAGGGTGTCCAGAATCTCTTTTGTATAAACAGGATCGGGGCCATCATCGGACGTTAATACTAGTTTTCTGCTGGTGTTTTTACCCCACTTTTTAACGATATAGGTAGAAGGAAGTTTATCGTAGGATTCACCAGTAATCAACATTTCATCATAATCTACCTCCGGCGTAATATGACCCGGAGTAGGTGTAGCAATCATCTCGAGTATTTCCCCTTCACCTATAAAATCGGGTGCGGTAGTACTCGATACATTACTAAACTCTTTAAAGTTGAAGCTCTTTAGAAAACCTTTCGTCATGGGTTTATCATAGAAATCCCAAAGTCTGTTATCTTCTGCTCCAAGGTGCCAGAGTGCAGTTCCCGCCAATCCATATTCTGTAACAAAACGAAGTGTATTGAAATTGGTAGCAGCATCTACAAAATGTACTTCATGTATCTGGTCTTTACCATCGTAATACTGGTAGTGAAGATTGTATGTATCATTATCAAAATCTACATGGCCATCACTCTCTCTTGCTGTTGCCAACGCTTCCTGATAGGTAACTTTTTCAACGGTATCCTTGCTCCAGTCGAAACCATAAGCAGCAATATTCAATACCACTTTTGATGGTGTAACTTTTTTACAGAGGTTTCCAACGGCAGCTTCTATCCATTTCTGACTACAGATAGGTCCCGCTTTTGTAGATTCTGAATGTTCATCATAAGCCATAAGAAAGATATAATCGTTATACTTAGAGAGTTCTGTATAGTTATAATCTTCATTGAAAGGCATTACATTTTGGGTAACCAGCAATCCCTCTGCATGCAAACGGGTATATAAATCTTTCTGAAACTTACTTAAGTTTTCGTTCTTAGCTTCTTCCAGTTCCTCAAAATCGACGTTAATACCAGAGAAGTTGTTTTGTTTCAATAGTCTGACGATATCGTCTATCAGTCTTTTTTGTTTGGCAGGAGAGTTCAGTATTCTGTGTAAGGATGCCCCATTAAATTTATCCTTATAATAGTTGGATAACATTGGCATCACTTTTACGCCTGAAGCTTTTATAAGGTTGTAAGCCCGGTCGTCCATTTTCGAGTACAGGGTATCGGCGTCTGGATTAATAAAGAACCACTCTGGAATTACCAGGTTCAGCTTAGATATATTTTTCTTTAAAGAAGTAAATGACTGGTTGTACCAGGTTACGTAAAAGCCGGCTCTTATACCCAGACTATCACTGAAAATTGGGGTAGAAGAAAGGTTTAGTACGCTATCTTTTTGTCCGCAACCCTTTCCTTTCTTCCAGATATCCTGAATCTGACTTCTGAAACCACGGTACTGTCTGCCCATACTACTCTCGCGATAAGCGGGAATACTATCGGAAAGCACCTTCTTTATGGCCCTGCTTTCTAATGGAATAGAAGGAGAGTAGGTGTTTTTTAATGCTATAAACACTACCACTACGGCTAGTGCCAGAAATAATAAAAGAAATCGTCCTACCCACTTAAACCTAAGCCAGCGATTGGAATTGCCAGACTGAAATATTTGAGACTTTGTATTGATACTCATAATTGTTAGATACTGCAAACATCATGCAAAGTATTATTAACGCAATACTTTTTTACTATATTTTAAGAACTTATCTTAAATACACATCCTTTTTATACTGTTTCGGGTCTTACACTTACTTTTGAAGCCTTATTGATAGCAAACACACAATGATTAAACAAATTCCAAATTTACTTACGCTCCTCAATTTGTTCTTTGGCTGCATGGCTATTACCGCAGCAATGCAACACGGAGCTACCTTAACTTTCGACATCAATACTGGTCAGCAGACTTTAGTAATACCCGAAAAGATTGTTTATGCTTCTTTATTTATCGGTATTGCAGCAGTAATTGATTTTCTCGACGGATTTGTTGCACGTTTGTTTGGCGCAAGTTCTGAACTGGGCAAACAACTGGACAGTCTTTCCGATGTGGTAAGCTTTGGAGTTGCTCCTGGAATTATCGTTTATCAGTTTTTACAATTGTCCATTGCCCGTCACGATAATGGATTAGATGCAAATACCCTCTGGTTGTTGCCAGCCTTTATTATTCCTTGTGCAGGTGCATACCGCCTTGGTCGTTTTAATATTGATACCGAACAATCCAAAATATTTAAGGGCGTTCCTATTCCTGCTGCAGGGTTGGTAGTAGCTTCTTTTCCGTTAATTTACTGGTATAGCAATACAACAGCACTTAATACCATTTTACTGAACGAATGGTTCTGGTATGCAGTAATTTTCATTATCAGTTATCTGATGGTTTGTACGCTTCCTATGAAAGCTTTGAAGTTTTCGGGTATTTCGGTAAAAGTATTATTGCCTTTTATTATCATTGCAGCTGTAGCAATAGTGGCAGCAATATTAGTAGGCTGGCTGGCTGTTCCTCTGGCTTTCCTTACCTATGTAATTGTATCTATTATTTTTAAATAACTATCATCATACATACCTATTATCATGACTTATAACGTACAGATTAAAGTAATGCCCTTAAAAGATTTACTCGATCCTCAGGGTAAAGCTGTTTTGGGTGGATTAAAAAACTTAGGGCTTACACAGATTGCTGATGTAAGAATTGGAAAACATATTACCCTGCAGATTGAAGCGGCTACTGAAGATGCTGCAAGAGCAATTGCGGACGAAGCTGCAAAGAAAGTATTATCCAATGCAGTAATGGAATTCTACGAAATAGAGTTCATCAACTAGGTGCGATTCTATTTTTTAAGTATCTGTATTCTTTTTATTTTTTACTTTTTACTTTTTACTTAAATGTTGTATCTCGTTCCTACTCCTTTAGGC
>JBAXVH010000059.1:0-7344 GCA_037129215.1 Bacteroidota bacterium
GACATGAACAATGCCAGTAACAGATTTAATGCAACCCATACTTCTGCTGCCAGTAAAAAACGATAAGGCAACAAATGTTTGTGCTGTTGATTACCAAACATCTTTGTTTTGAAGTTTTGAATTATACCTATCACAAATATCCATTCTGTCATGCTGATGCTGTAAGCAATAGTTCTTTGCCAGTTTGCAGTAGGTATATTATAAATATGGTGTCCCCAGTTGAAGATTAGATTGGTTAGTCCAAGGAAATAAGAACCATAAGCCCACTTACTGGTAGCAATAGATTTGTTGCCACTGATCTTTACCATCAAATAGATAGAGGTACCATAAATCATTTGATTCCAGGCACCTACCATCGATCCGTTGGACTTCCATTGAACGGTCATTTCCTTTAAAAAGGTAGCACGAAACCAATCAATATTCCATAGGTTTTGTTCTATGAAAGTAAATAAGAAAAAGAGTATTCCAGTAAGCCACATCCAGATATATACGCTGGTTCTATCGGTATTTACTTTCCAGAACAACCAGAAATGTCTGATAAAAAAAAGCCATCCAGTTAGAAAAAGAATATTAATGGCAGGTGGAAACTCCCAGTATTCTCTACCGCCAAACTTGTTGAAGGAATAACAAACGAATACGATAATAATGGCGGCCATCCATATAGACATAAAAACTGAAGAGAATAGCTGTTCTTTCTTTTGTATATAAGGACTGGTGAAACAAATAATACTGGCAGTAGCACCCGTTAGTATCCAGAAGATAGCAGAAGAAACGTGGAAAGGTCTTAGTTGCTGAAAAGGCAATATTTCTTTGTATTGTTCAGGATACAGAAACGACCAGGCAGCAATTACACCAAATACTAATGCAGCTAATAAAAGTAAAAGGGAGAAAGTAAAGTATGTTTTAAATATCTTATTCATGTTAGTCTTTAATTTGATAGTTCCCCAATGGAGATACTTCCTCTTTATTAATTCGGGAATGTCCACTCTTATCTACCCATGTAAGAAATGCTATTAAGGCATCAATTTCCTTTTGTTGTAGTTTAAAGTTGGGCATCTTAGGAGAACCATTGGTAATGAATGCTCTTGCAAAAGCTTCTCCTTTAGTAGAATCGGAAATGATGTTGGTAATATCAGGCCCCATATACCCCCCCAGTCCGTATAGTTGATGGCAACTCTGACAGTTCTTTTGCTGCCATATATGGAAGCCTTCGGCAGCCAATGGAGTAATTATTTCTTGTTTTTTATGATTAGTTCCAATACAATAAATAACTATAGAATAACTAAGATAGGAGAGTACCAGTAAAATGAATAGGTTTTTAATCATTCAGCAAATCAAAAGTGAACCGCAAAAGTATACCTTAGAAGTTCTCTAAATTATGACTTATAACAGCTAAAAAAAAAGGGTTATTGCTTTTACTGCCAAATTGTCTAAAGAATTCAAACTTTCCATTACTAATAATTTGATAAGGTATACGATAAAACTTGTCAATTTGGCATTGTTTACTTTCCTTTGAACTGATTGGCATTATTATTGCCAAATGAACTCCTTCAATATTTAATTGTTTACTACATAATGAATAATACGTTTAGATTAAGTGACGACTCGGATTTTATGCCCATAATCCCTATCAATGAGAATGATTCAGAGCAGGATAAAGATTTAATTATACCCGAAAATATCATCATACTTCCATTAAGAAACACCGTTTTATTCCCAGGAATAGTATTGCCAATCACCGTTAGCCGAGATAAAAGTATCAAGGCTGTAAATGATTGCTACAAAGGGGATAAACTGATTGGGGTACTGGCTCAGAAAGATATTTCAGTTGAAGAACCAACCATTGCCGATCTTCATAATATAGGTACTGTAGCCAAAATAGTGAAGCTGATTAAGATGCCCGATGGTAGTACCACTATCATAATTCAGGGTAAGAAAAGGTTTGCTATAAAGGAATTTACTGCAGAAGAGCCTTACTTTAGGGCTAATGTGAATCAGTTGGGAGAGGATGAAGTATTGAACGATAATAACTTCGATGCTTACATTTCCTCTATTAAGGATTTAGCTACGCAGATTATTCAGCTGTCACCTAATATCCCTTCAGAAGCGGCTATTATATTAAAGAATATAGAAAGCCCTTTATTCCTGATCAACTTTGTAAGTACCAACCTGAACAACGAGTTAGGAAAGAAACAGGATTTACTGGAAACAGACAATCTTAAAATGCGTGCTGAACAGCTGACTATGTTGTTGCAGAATGATTTACAGTTTGCTGAATTGAAGGATAAGGTTACTTCCAAAACAAGGAGTGAAATAGATAAACAACAGCGTGAATACTTTTTACAACAACAACTGAAGAGTATCAAGGATGAGCTTGGCGGCGACACCAATGAGCGTGAAGTGATGGAAATGAAGAAGAAGGGGGAGAACAAGAAATGGAGTGATGCTGCTAAAACGATGTTTAAATCTGGTATTGAAAAGCTGGAAAGAATGCATCCTACTACTCCTGATTATTCGGTAGTATATAATCATCTTGATTTAATGCTCGATCTGCCTTGGGAAGATTGTACATCAGATAACTACGATTTAGTAAATGCCAAGAAAGTGCTGGATGCTGAGCATTATGGCATGGAGAAAATAAAGAACAGAATACTGGAATATCTGGCGGTATTAAAACTGAAGGGCGATATGAAGAGTCCTATTCTTTGTTTCTTAGGACCTCCGGGAATAGGTAAAACTTCTCTCGGAAAAAGTATTGCTCATGCAATTGGTCGTAAATATACCCGTATAAGTTTGGGTGGACTGCATGATGAAAGCGAAGTTCGTGGTCATCGTAAAACCTATATAGGTGCAATGCCTGGTCGTATCATTCAGAACATCAGAAAGGTAAAGACTTCCAATCCGGTAATGATACTGGATGAGATAGATAAGGTAGGTAATGATCATAGAGGCGATCCTTCTTCTGCATTGCTCGAAGTGCTTGATCCTGAACAGAATCACGCATTTTATGACAATTATCTGGAGTTGGAATACGACTTAAGTAAAGTGTTATTTATTGCGACTGCAAACAATATTCAGAATATACAACCAGCTCTTCGCGATCGTTTAGAGATAATAGATCTTAGCGGTTATGCTGTAGAAGAAAAGATTGAAATAGCTAAACGTCACTTGATTCCTAAACAAAAAGATGCTCATGGACTGGCGAATGTTAAGTTCAATATGGGTGATAAGGTGATTGAGAAACTGATAGAAAGCTATACTAAAGAAAGTGGTGTAAGAGAGCTAGAGCGTCAGGTAGCTTCTGTAATGCGATACGAAGCAAAAGAGTTTGCAACTAAAGGTAAAATAGCCGGAACAGTATCCGTTTCAGATTTAGAAACTATTCTGGGCTCCTCGAGATATAGCAACGAAATATATAAGACTGTAAACACAACTGGAGTAGCAGTTGGACTTGCCTGGACATACGTAGGTGGGGATATTCTATTTGTAGAAACGCTTTTAAGCGAAGGGAAAGGAGAGGTGAAACTAACGGGTAACCTGGGTAATGTGATGAAGGAAAGTGCTTCAACAGCGTATACTTATTTACAGGCCAATGCCAGAAAGTATGGTATTAATGTTGATGATTTTTCTTCTAAGAATGTTCATGTGCATGTTCCCGATGGTGCCGTGCCAAAGGATGGTCCAAGTGCTGGTATTACTTTATTAACAGCTATTACTTCTGCTTTTACTGGCAGAAAAGTGAAGCCTTACCTTGCTATGACAGGCGAGATTACTTTAAGAGGACAAGTGTTGCCTGTTGGTGGTATTAAAGAGAAAGTACTTGCTGCTAAGAGAGCAGGTATTAAAGATATAATCATGTGCTGGCAGAACGAAAAAGATATTAAAGAGATAGAGCCAGCTTATATAAAAGGCATTAGTTTTCATTATGTAAAAACAATGCATCAGGTATTAGAGATGTCCTTAGTTTAAGCGTACAAGTAATAGGTATTAAGTATTTAGTATAATATATTTTAAGTTGCCGGTTTCAGGTTGCAGATAGATTTCTGTTATTTGAAACCGGCTTTATTATGTCTTAATCATCCATTATCCATCATCAATTATCCATTAAATGTTCGACATATTATTATTTATTTAATATAATGACATTTGTCAGTATCTGCGACTAAAACAAAAATATTTTATCAAAAAGTTTTTGTTTATGAAATCGGAACATTATATTCGCACAAAATATTACATTATGTCATTACGTTTTAAAGCAATTACCGACCTGACTGCAGAAGCAGTTGAGTTAAAACAAGTTGGTGCTACTAAAGTTACCGCTATTTTTGGGGAGAACGTATTTACCTTAAAAACAGCAAGACAATATCTCACCGACGATTCGTACAAAAGCCTTGTATCCAGCATTAAAGGCGCTAAAAAAATTGACAGAGCTGTTGCAGGACAGGTTGCCAATGGTATTAAAGCATGGGCTGAGGAAAAAGGAGTTACACACTATACACACTGGTTCCAGCCATTAACAGGAACTACTGCAGAAAAACACGATAGCTTTTTCACTTTAAAAAGTGATGGTACCGCAATTGAAGAATTTGATGGTGCTGCATTGATACAACAGGAACCAGATGCATCTTCTTTCCCAAGTGGTGGTTTAAGAGCTACTTTCGAAGCAAGAGGATATACCGCATGGGATCCATCTTCTCCGCCATTTATAATGGAGATTGGTCAGGGTAAAACACTATGTATTCCTACTATATTTATATCCTATACTGGTGAATCTTTAGATTATAAAGCACCTTTATTAAAAGCTTTAGAAGCTTTAAATAACGCTGCTGTTGATGTCGCATATTATTTCGACAGAAACATTACCCGTGTTACCCCTACTTTAGGTTGGGAGCAAGAGTATTTCTTAGTAGATGAAGGTCTTGCAAATGCACGTCCGGATTTAGTACAATGTGGAAGAACCGTATTTGGTGCATCTCCTGCTAAAGGTCAACAACTGGAAGATCATTACTTTGGTTCTATTCCAGAGAGAGTGTACGCTTTTATGCGCGACTTTGAGACAGAATGTTACAAATTAGGTATTCCTTTAAAAACCCGTCACAACGAGGTAGCTCCTTCTCAGTTCGAGGTGGCTCCTATCTTCGAAGAAGTGGGTGTTGCAGTGGATCATAATAGTCTGATGATGGACATTATGGAAAGAGTTTCCCGTCGTCATGGATTGAAAGTGTTGATGCATGAAAAGCCATTTGCAGGTATTAACGGTAATGGTAAACACAACAACTGGAGTATGGCTACCGATACAGGTGTAAACTTGTTATCGCCAGGTAAAACGCCTAAAACCAACCTGATGTTCTTAACGTTCTTCGTTAATACCATTAAAGCGGTACATGATTATGCAGATGTTCTTAGATCATCAATAGCTAGTGCGGGTAACGATCACCGTCTTGGTGCAAACGAAGCTCCGCCTGCAATTATCTCTGTATTTATTGGTAAATATCTTACTAAAGTATTAGAAGATATTGAAAGTAGAGTAGGGGCTAAATTCGATGAACAGGACGAAGCAATATTGAAACTGGATATTCACCGTTCAATCCCTGAATTACTATTGGATAATACCGATAGAAACAGAACTTCTCCATTTGCCTTTACTGGTAATAAATTCGAGTTCAGAGCGGTAGGTTCTGCTGCAAACTGTGCAAGTCCAATGACCGTATTGAATGTGATTATGGCTGAAACTTTAAAGAAATTTAAAGTAGATGTTGAAGAGCTGATCAAAGGTGGTGAGAAGAAAGATATCGCTATCATGCAGGTTATACAACGCTACATTGTTGAAAGCAAGAGCGTATTATTCGAAGGTGATGGTTATAGCGATGCATGGCATCAGGAAGCTGCTAAGAGAGGATTACAGAATATTCCTACTACTCCTTTAGCACTTGATGCAATGGTTACTGATAAGGCTAAGGCTTTATTTACCAGCAATAATGTTTATACTAAACCAGAGCTTGAAGCAAGACATGAAATTGAACTGGAAAAGTATATCAAGAAAGTACAGATTGAAGCAAGAATCATTGGCGATTTAGCATTGAATCATATTATTCCTGCTGCAGTTAAATATCAGAACGATTTATTAACCAATATCACTGGTTTAAAAGCTGCAGGTTTGCCTGCAAGTGCTTACGATAGTCAATTAACTATTGTTACTGAAATCAGCGAACATATTCAGGTTATCTGCAAGAAAGTTGATGAACTGGTAGAAGCAAGAAAAGTAGCTAATGCAATTGAACATTCAAGAGAGAAAGCTATTTCTTACAATGCTATTAAAGATAATTTCTTTGATACCATCCGCTACCATGTAGATAAATTAGAACATCTTGTAGATGATGATTTATGGACATTACCTAAGTACAGAGAAATGCTTTTCTTAAGATAGAAAATGAAGTTCAACGTTCAAAGCGTTTAATACGTTTAACGTAAAAAAAATACAGAAAGGGTTTGAGTTGTGTAAACAACTTGAACCCTTTTCTTTTTAGGGTAAGGGGTTAATAGGTTATAGGATTTCAAGTTAATGTATTTCAAATGTTTGTATAAGAAAGTTTTTTACTATTTATTTTATTCTGTTACATGAACTGTATCAACAAGTTGAATGAACATCATAGGCAGAATTACATATTGGATTATAGCGTTCAACTATTACAAATTCAGAGAAAATAATTCGAGACGATTTGTTTTAAAAGTAAAAAAGGAAATGCAGTTGAAGAACAGCTGTAATTTCTGACAAATGAATTGAGTATTAATGTAGTATGGCTTTAATTTTTTTAATTTATTACGTTTGTAAAGTTGATGAACTATTAAAATAAATATTTAGGTTCATTGATAAAATTGTTGGTATTTAAAACTATTTATTTTACTACATTAATAAAATTGTTCGTGTATTAAACTATTCATTTTATTAGTCTGATAAAACTGTACATGTATAATTTATTTTATTTTGGTACACATATAAAACTTACTATGTATTAAAATAAATATTTTGGCAGTCCTATCAAATTGTAGGTATAATAAATTGAAAATTGAGGTGCTATTGTATAGTTGGAAATAGCATTTTAAGTGGGAATATGGAGCATATAGAAAATTAAGTTATTAAATGTAAGTAGGTAAATAAGCAATAGTATTTCTCTTTATACAACCTACTATATTGAATACTGTAAACGATTATAATTCAAAAAGAAAGAGCCTGAAGATATTATCCTCAGGCTCTTGTATTTACTTTTTACTTTTTACTTTTTGTTTTTTTACTTTTTACTTTGAAACCTATTCCTTCACCACACTAATCTTCACCCTTCTGTT
>JBAXVH010000006.1:0-20187 GCA_037129215.1 Bacteroidota bacterium
GTGTCTTCCTGATTAAAGGCAAGCAATGTAATAAAGATGGACATGGTAAAACCAATACCTCCCAGCATACCTGCTCCCAGTATATGTTTCCATTTAAGATCGGTTGGCAGGGCACAAATGCCTACACCTACTCCCAGTATACTAAACAATAGAATGCCAATTGGTTTACCTACAATTAATCCTGCCATAATACCCAACTCGTTATGATGCTGGAAAATGCTGGTCCAGTTGCTATGGATAACAATAGCAGTATTAGCTAAGGCAAAAACGGGGATTATAAACCAGGCAACAGGCTTGTGTAAAAAATGCTGTAAAGTGTATGATGGAGACTTTTTAGTTCTATCGCCAAAAGGAATTACAAATGCCAGTAATACTCCCGTAATAGTTGCATGAATTCCAGAGTGAAGCATACAGTACCACATGATTAATCCACCAGTTAAATAGGGCCATAAGGAATAGACTTTACGCTTATTTAAAATAAATAAAATTGCATAAATCCCCATTGCCAGTAATACATTTATCCATACAATAGTCTGCGTATAAAATACTGCAATTACGCCTATTGCTCCAAGGTCGTCAATTACAGCCAGTGCCGTTAGAAATACTTTTAGAGAAGCTGGCACCTTATTGCCCAGTAATGATAATATACCTAAAGCAAAAGCAATATCTGTAGCCATTGGTATACCTGCACCAGCACTGAATATGGTTCCTTTATTGAAGAATGCATGGATTGCTGCAGGTACTATCATTCCTCCAAATGCAGCAAGAATAGGAAGCAATGCATTGTTGACTGTAGAAAGCTCACCATCGTATAATTCACGTTCCAGTTCGAGCCCTATCAGTAAGAAAAAGATCGCCATTAAACCATCATTAATCCAGTACTCCAATGGATGACCTGCAATGTTGAAATGCCAGATAGATAAATAACCGGATTGCAATACAGAATTAGTAGCTATTAAGGAGAAGATAGTACAAGCCAACAGGATGAATCCACCAGCTTTTTCACTGGAGAAAAACGCCTTAAAATAGTTGGTTAGTCGCATACCTGTTATAGTTTACCCGACTAAAATAATTGATTGAAATTAAATACCACTATTTATATGTAGAATTAGAAACTGTTTGAGTTAATTGTTTAGAATTAATTATTGCGATTATCTGGAGCGAAACGATGCAAATTTTGCAGCTATAGTCGGAAACTATAGCGAAAAATTTAAAAAAGTTGCAGCCCAGATAGCGCACTATAAGGAATATCAATAATTAACTCAAACAGCTTCTAAACCTAAAAGCCCAACCCATTGCTGACTCTTTTTAATTCTATCTCGGCTATTTTAGCAGCATATAAAAGATTAACCAAACGATATCCTGCACTTTCATAACTCTTCTGTGCTTCTCTTAATTCGATAATAGTAGCCTGTGAAAGTTTGAATCTTTGCATTGATAAATCTACTAATTGTGCCGACAACTTATAATTGCTTTCCTGTGTTGTAGCTTGCTGAATATTGGTACTATAAGATTGATATGTTTTTATAATATCTGCTTTGTATTTTTCAACTAAACTTTCCTTTTGTAGCTTTGAAATACCAGTATTAATAGAAGCCATTTTCTCCTGTCTTTTAGTTATACCAGCATTGTATATTGGCACAGATAAACTTAAACCAATGAATGGTCCATAAGTCTGGTTTAATAATACCTGACCAGCATCAGATTGGGTACGACCGAAGTTTAATCCTGTATTCGCTCTTAAGGAAGGATAGCGTTGTGCGGCCGTTTCTTTCTCAATTTGCTGATTAATAAATATCTGTTTATCTATAGCAGCAATATCAGGGTTATGTTGTAAAGAATCTAAAACTGGTGCCAGTAACAGATGACTATCTACCAATATTGAATCATTAATTGTAATAGCACTATCGGCCTTTACAGCCATCAGCGTTAATAAATCGGTCTTGGCTTGTTTCACTATTAATTCTTGAAAAGCATAGTCCTGCAGACGGGTATTTAAATCTATCTGAGATTGAAATAAGTCGGCATTATTTGCCATGCCTACTTCTTTCTTAGCCGTTATAATTTCCAGTTGTTTTCTGGATAAGTCAATACTTTGTTGCAGTGTTTTTATATAACTCTGTTGTCTTAAAATATCAAAGTATTTTAGCATTACTACAGCAATAGTATTCTGTATTGTAGCGTTCAGTTGTTGCTTACTTTGTTGCTCATTAGCTTCCAGTCTTTTCTTAGTGGCTACTACCCGGTAACCATTATACAGTAGCATACTACCTGTAACGTTTATAGCAGCAGTATTGGTGCTTGCACCGTTTTTAGTAATCTCTGTGCCTGTATTAAGTTTCTGATTTAAATTGCTCACAGACTCCTGATTACTCAGTGTTCCACTTACAGTAGGTAAACCTCCAGCAATACCAATGTTATTGTTGATTGAATTGATATCTACATAGCTTTTACTTATCTGAATATCATAATTATTTTTCAAAGTAATATTGATAGCCTCCTGCAAACTTAGCTGCTGGCTAAAAGCAATAACAGGAAAAAGTAACAGGCAAAATAAAACAGCCTTCATCAAATTCTTCAACATATACTTAATCATATTGTATTCATTTTCAAATCTTCAAATCACCTAATTTTCAAATTTGTATTCTGTATTAATTAGCTAATTAAAATGTATTCTCCTGACTCCTAACTCCTATCTCCTGTCTCCCTGTATTCATTAGCACATTAGCAAATCAGTAATAGGCCCTAAGACATATATTACTTCTTGCCCATTACCTCCTTACCCATTGCATTGTATTCTCCTGACTCCTATCTCCTGTCTCCTTCCTCCCTGTATTTGTATTCATTAGCACATTAGCACATTAGCAAATCAGCTAATTAAAGTTACTCAGTATAATTCGTTTCCTTCCCCTCATGTTTACTACTGATATAAGTATATACAGCTGGTATTACCAGTAAGGTTAACAACAAAGAGAATATAATACCACCCACAATTACAATACCCAATGGTCTTCTACTGGTACTGGCTGCGCCAAGACTCATTGCAATTGGTAATGCACCTAATGCAGTGGCAAGACTCGTCATCAGGATTGGTCTTAACCTATGAGATGCTGCTTCTACTACTGCTTGTACTTTAGGCAGTCCATGTTCTCTTTTCTGATTTGCAAACTCTACAATCAGGATACCATTTTTAGTTACTAATCCTATCAGCATAATCATACCTATCTGAGAAAATATATTAATGGTCTGATCAAATACATAAAGACTTAATAGTGCTCCTGCCAATGCTAATGGAACGGTAAGCATAATAGTAAATGGATCTTTAAAACTTTCGAACTGTGCCGCCAATACCAGATAAATCAATATCAACGCAAGTATAAATGCGAAGGTGGTATTACCACTACTTTCTGAATAATCGCGGGAGGCTCCACCCAATGAAGTCTGAAAACTTTCATCCAGTAATTTGTTGCCTATTGCCTGCATGGCCTTAACCCCATCACCAATAGTTTTACCTTCAGCTAAGGAAGCCTGAATGGTGGCAGATTTAAAACGGTTATAGTGGAAAAGAGAAGGCGGATTAGAACTTTCTTTTAACGACACTACTGCAGAAAGCGCAATGTTCTCGCCGCGGTTATTTCGCACATATAATCCAGAGATATCTTTCGGTGCCTGACGGTCTTTATATTCCACCTGAGATATTACCTGATACTGTTTACCATTCATGATAAAGTAGGCAAGTCTTCTACCACTAAAAGCACTCTGTACCACATCGGCAACATCACTCATACTCAGACCAAGGTCTTTAGCTTTTATTCTGTCGATAGTTAATTGAAGTTCGGGTTTATTGAATTTCAAATCGACATCAACATTCTGAAAAGTCTTATCCTTTCTGGCTTCATCCAGGAACTTAGGAATTACGGCTTTTAGTTTTTCGAAATCAAGATTCTGTAGTATAAACTGTACTGGCAATGCACCCTTCGAACCTAACCCAACTGCAATGGTTTGTTCTTCTACCGGGAATACTCTTATATCATTAAATCTTCCCAGTTTTTTAGCAATATCTTTTGCTACTTCACTCTGTGTTCTTTTTCTTAGGGAAGGATCAATCAGCTTCATTCTGCCAAATCCGGAGTTCACATTACTGGTACCCCCAAAGCCTGGTACTGCAGCAAATACAAATTCTTTTTCTGCAGTAGAATCACCAATAAAGTTCATCATTTTATCTGCAGCATTCACCATGTATCCATAGCTCGATCCTTCAGGGGAAGTCATTTGAAAACGGATATTCGATTTGTCTTCCAATGGGGCTAATTCACTCTGAATATTAGTGTATAAAAAATACATCATTACAGCACAGATAAGAATTATAACCCATGCAAGCCATCTTACTTTTAAGAAGCCTTCCAGCATTCTTTTATAGCCGCTTTCCATTCCTTTAAAGAAAGGTTCTGTTCTTTCATAAAACTTACCATGACTGGCTCCTTTTCTTTGCAGAACAACATTTAATACAGGCGTAATGGTTAATGATACAAAGGCAGAAATCAATACTGCCCCAGCTACCACTACTCCAAACTCTCTGAATAAACTACCTACAAATCCTTGTAAGAATACTACCGGCAGGAATACTACAGCAAGGGTAATAGAAGTAGATATTACAGCAAAGAATATTTCCTTACTTCCTTCCAGAGCAGCTTTATGAATTGGCAAACCATCTTCGAGTTTCCTGAAGATATTTTCTGTTACCACAATACCATCATCTACCACCAGACCAGTAGCCAGAACAATTCCCAACAGGGTTAATACATTGATACTGAAACCCGCTAAGTACATGATAAAGAAAGTTGCTACCAGCGATATAGGAATATCTATTAATGGACGAATAGCAATGAGTATATTACGGAAGAAAAAGAAGATTACCAGCACTACTAAAGAAAAGGAAATAAGAAGTGTTTCTTCTACTTCTTTTATACTCCTTCTTACATTCTGAGTTGTATCGAATAACGGGGTAATCTGAAAATCTCCTTTCTGCTTTTGTTTTAAATCCGCCAGTCTTTTATAGAACTCATCAGCAATTTTAATATAGTTGGCTCCTGGCTGCGGAATCACAGTTAAACCTACTGCATTTACGCCATTTAATCTCCAGCAAAATTCATAGTTCTCAGGCCCTATCTCTACTTTGGCTACATCTTTCAATCGAACAATTCCAGTAGCATCTTCTTTTAGAATCAGGTTGTTGAAATCGGCTTCTGTTACCAGTTTACCCAATGCTCTGATGGTCATCTCTGTATTGGTGCCATACAATTTTCCAGAAGGTATTTCTACATTCTCTTTATTCAAGGCAGCAGATATATCACTAAAAGTTACATTGAAAGCATTTAGTTTATCGGGATTTACCCAAAGCCTCATAGAAGGACGTTTCTGCCCTATAATATTTACCGCACTTACTTCGGGAATAGTCTGCAATTGTTGTTGCAATACATTCTCTGCATAGTCGCTTAATTCCAGCAGATTCTTGGTCTGACTCTGCACTGCCATCAGGATAATAAAATCACTATTGGCATCACTTTTTGTAACTACCGGAGCAGCATCAATATCCTGAGGTAGATTCTTTACAGCTTGTCCTACTTTATCTCTTACATCATTTGCCGAGGCTTCCAGATTGGAGCCTACATTAAATTCAACAGTAATATTACTTCTGCCAATAGTACTCGAAGACACTATGGATTTAATGCCAGGAATTCCATTGATCTGTTTTTCAAGAGGTTCTGTTACCTGACTCTCCATAATGTCAGCATTTGCACCCATATAAGTAGTGCTTACATTAATGGTAGGTGGGTCAATGGCCGGGTATTCACGTATAGCTAAAAAGTAATATCCAACCAGACCAAACAGAACAATCAATATGTTCATGACTGTAGCCAGCACCGGTCGCTTTAATGATAATTCTGATATGTTCATATTCCTTACTCTTGTATTAAATTAGCTAATCAGCGGTTTAAAGCATTAGCGAATTATTGTATTCTCTAGACTTCTATCTCCTAACTCCATTCTCCTGTATTCATTTTCAAATCTTCAAATTCTCTAATTTTCAAATTTGTATTCTGTATTCATTAGCACATTAGCAAATCAGCTAATTAGCACATTATTCCTTAGTCACTTCCTCCAGCTTTTTCACAGTTCTTATTTTCACCAAAGAACTTGGTCGTACAAATAAAACCCCTGTTACTACTACCGTGTCGCCAATATTAATGCCACTAATAACCTCTACTCCGCCAGCAGTTCTTATGCCGGTTTCTATATTTACAAATTTCCCCTTTCCTCCTTTAATCACTATAGCTTTCTTGGAATCTGCATCAGGAATAATAGCGTTGGTTGGAATAACAATATGATTGTTATTCATTTCTGCTTTCAGTAAAACCTTTACAAAAGCACCCGGATTTACCTTGTTGTTTTCCATTACAGCTCTCACTCTAAGGTTTCGGGAACTTGTATTTACAACAGGCTCCGTAGCAACAATGGTTGCAGTAAAAGAAGTTTTACTCTGGTTGGTACTTACCATTACTGTATTTCCTTTCTTAATTAAATTGCTATAAATATCAGGTACCGTAAAATCGATCTTCAATTTATTTACCTGTTGCAATGTAGCCAGCACAGTAGCAGGAGTTACATAAGCTCCCGGACTTACTTGTCTTAATCCCAGTTCGCCATCGTAAGCAGCTTTTATAACTGTTTTGTCTATTTGTGCTTTCAGTAATTCAATGTCTGCTTTTATATTATTTACACTGTTCAGAGCAGCATCGTAATCCGCTTGATTTAATCCATTAATCGCTAATAGTTTTTTGAAACGCTCTTCTGTTTTTTTAGCCAGATCAAGTTGTACCTTACTCTTGGTTAACTGTGCCTGTAAATCGGCATCATTAATTTTTGCCAGTACAGTTCCAGCTTTAACGGCATTACCCTCGGGGATATTTAAATAAGTAAGACGGCCACTCACTTCAGGATGTATCTCCAGCATTTCATTGGCCATTACCGATCCGTTTACTTCAATAGTATTATTCAGTGTTTTAGTTCCTGCTACAATTACATCTACTACAGATGGAGGAGTAGTTTTGGGCTTTAAGGCATCTTCTTTTTTGTTATTACAGGCAATGGAAAAAAGCAGGATAATAAAAGCTAATGTGTATCTGTACATATTAATATAACCAGTTTGAGCCGATAAAGTTAAATGGATAGGACGGATTCTGTTTAGTTTATATGTATTTTAATGTTCCATTATAGTTGATATTACCAATAAATAAATTGCAAACGATATCAATTAAGGGCACTTTAAATTATTAATATTATATTTGATTTGAAGCGATACGCAAATTATTTTCTTGTATACATTCTTTATAAAGAATTAGAATAATCATTTGTGTATTTTAATACTATGTAATATGAATAAGTTTAAGGAAGATTCTACACATAATCTCATCCGATACAAGATGCTGATGAATACATCTCAGGATGCTATTCATATAGTAGATAAATTCGGAAACTTACTCGAATGGAATGAGGCTTTTAAAAAACATCTTGGATATACCGACGAAGAACTTCCTCTCTTAAACGTAATGGATTGGGATAAAAAATGGACAAGGCCCGACAAATTAGAAATAATGCACTCCATAAGTGATGATGGTATTTCTTTCGAAGCCATTCATACTACTAAACAAGGAATAGAAAAGTCGGTAGATATCAGGCTCAATAAGTTTTACGAAAACAATGAGTTGTTCTTTTATTCCACAGCAAGAGATATTACCGATCAGAAAAAGTTACAGAAAGAACTTAAGAAGGCAGTAATTGAAGGGGAAGAGAATGAAAAAAGAAGCATTAGTATCGAGCTGCACGAAAAGATAGATCAGGTACTTACTGGTGCTAAAATATTTCTAAGCTTATACGAGAAAAAAGGGGATAGGAAACTTTTAAATGAAACCCTCGTTTTATTAGATGAATCGATCAATAAAATAAGGGACTTATCGCATGTTGTAGCATTGCCCAACCTCGAAGATACTGGACTGGAATCGTCTGTTTTATTATTCCTGAAACAGATTGACGAACCAAATATGATTAATTTCAGGCTGAGCGTCAATTTTAAAGAAGATGAATACCCACTCGATTTCAAAACAAATATTTACCGGATTATTCAGGAGGCATACAGAAATGTACTGGCACATAGTAAGGCTAAGCATGTAGATATTGTAGTGGAAGAAACGAATAACAAACTTAAACTACAAATTATTGATGATGGTATAGGCTTTAACCCTGCAGATAAAATAGAGTCTTTAGGACTCAATAAAATTAAAACAAGGACAGATGTTTTCAATGGTATTTGTATAATAGATTCTATGCCAGGAAAAGGTTGTAGTATCCTGATAGAATTCCCCATGTATAATAGTCAATCTTAGTTCATAATTAAGTTATAAAAAGAAAGCCTGCAAGTTCAACTTGCAGGCTTTTTAATGGTATCAATTATCAATCATCAATTATCAATTACTTTCTTAATAGCCGCCACCATTTTCTCTCCCTTTTCCTTTATCTGTTCATCGGTCCATAATAGACTGATAGAGGTAGAAATACAGCAATTCATAATAGCATCGCTCACTGCAAAATCGTGGGTATCCAGCTTCAGCAATGCTTCTTTTTGTAAGTCGTTTAAAGCATTCAATGCAGTAGCTTTTTTCAGATGATGCCACTTACGAATATAATGCCAGTTATTATCAAACCAGTAAAAGTTGCCACCCAGTATTCCTTGTGCTTTCAGCTCGGCTATTACGCCTTTAGTTAGTTCTTCGGTAGGAAGGAACCAGCTAACAAAAGAGCAGCTATCACCGCTTTCATCAGGCACTTCTCTAAACGAAACTTCGGGTACTGTTGATAGAATACCCTTTAATGCAGCATGTGTTTTTTTCTGTATAGCCAGGAATGTATCCAGCTTCTTTATCTGAGCCAGACCTACTGCTGCATGCAGTTCGCTGATACGATAATTGTAGCCGATAAAAGGATGTAAATCCGCACCTCTATCCACGCCAAGATGATCGTGACCATGATCCGTAAAGCCATCGCACATAGTATATACCGCTTCGGAGTTGGTCATTACCACACCACCTTCGGCACAGGTAATTGTTTTTACAAAGTCGAAGCTAAACGTTCCTGCATCGCCAATAGTACCCAGCGATTTTCCTTTATAAGTACCGCCAATACTCTGACAGGCATCTTCCAGCAATAACAATTTATGCTCTGCACAGATTGCTTTTAGCGCATCCAGATCCGCCATACTACCGCACATATGCACGGGCATTACGCACTTTGTTTTAGGGGTAATAGCAGCCCTTACAGCAGCCGGACTAAGCGTTAAAGTTCTATCAATATCTACCAATACCGGCACAGCACCTACACTAAGTACCGCTTCAAAACTGGCTACAAAAGTAAAGGCAGGCATTATCACCTCATCGCCATAGCCAATACCCAATGCCGACATGGCAGTAGTAAGCGCAGCAGTACCACTACTGGTTAGCTGAGCATATTTACTACCGAATGTTTTATTTATTTCCTGTTCCAGTTCCTTGGCTTTCCAGCGACCTTTACGGGCAGCATCAAAACCATAGCGCATCAGTATTCCTGTTTCCAGTACTTCGTTTACTTCCTTCCTTTCTTCTTCTCCAAAAAATTCAAATCCTGGCATGTTTTTAAATTATGAATTGTGAATTATTAATTATGAATTATAACACAAAAATAAGGGAAAGGTTAATTAGGGTAATTACCGTATGTGATGAAGGGCTATTATTTGTTGTAGGTGAAGAATACATGCAACGGCGGGAACTTTCCTACTTATTATAATTAAGGGACGAAATATTTTACACATAATAAGTAAAGGTAAATTGTAAATGGTTTTTTTGAAAAAGTGCGATTGATTTAGTGATTTTAATGCTTTTCGATGTTTTTATATTGTTTGCGATGGGTAAAAAGGTGCTGCGATGCCTTTTTTTGTTGCGGATTTTTAAAAGATGATAGCGAGCGATGTATGGACGATAGCAGGCAGGTAAAAGACGATATGTGGCGAGGTAAAGACGATACCCGGCAAGGAAAATATTGCTTTGTGACAGCATTTTGGTATAGTGGTTGATGTACTAATGATAGCCGGCGAGGTACAGATGGATGTGGGCAAGTAAAAGTTCATAGCGGACACACAAAAGAGCATAGTAGGCAGTAAAAAGAGCATGACTGACAAAGGTTGGAGCAAATGAGTATTTTATGGCAATAAGCGTGACTTGATATTGAATGTGTGTGATTTTGAATAGAGCACGACAGTTAGTAGACTTTATAGATAATGCAGTTGATGAAGTAAAGTACGGAGATTATATACGCTATGCATGGTGTCTTTACCAAAATATGGATGTATCTTGTATTGCGTTAGTTGCAGCAGGGAATATCCTTTCCTACCACCCTTGAACATACTTAGAAATTGATGATGATAAAAGTGGTAGGAAAGATAGGAAAGGCTGCAACGGCCGCTTGCGGAACGCCCAAAGTCTAATTAATAATTGAAAATGTATAATTGGTAATGAATACAGAATACAAGGCACAAAGTAATACAGTATACCAGAACGGGCAATAGGAATAAAAAAATACAAATGTTTTTACTTGTTCATTCTATCTCCTTACTCCTCCCTCCTCACTCCCAGCATTACCCCGCAATACTTAAGGCAATTTTCTCTCCATCCATTGCGGCACTCACTATTCCTCCGGCATATCCTGCGCCTTCGCCACAGGGATATAAACCATTTATCTGAGGGTGTTGTAAGGTTATATTATCACGAGGAATTCTTATAGGCGAAGAAGTCCTGCTTTCTGTGGCTACTACTACTGCTTCGTTGGTATAATACCCTTTCATTTTATTGCCGAACTGTTTCAATCCTTTTTGCAATGCATTGGAAATAAACCCGGGCAAAACTTCCGATAATTGATAAGCATTCAAGCCGGGATGGTAACTACAATCGGGCAAATTGGTAGATACTTTATTGTTGCAGAAATCTACCATACGCTGTGCCGGCGCTTTAAAATTGCCACCACCTGCGGTATAAGCTGCTCTTTCAATAGCCTGTTGAAAATGCATCAGCAGCAAAGGGTTATCCGATTGATTTTGTACCGATGAAGTATGTTTAAAATACTTAATTACCTCCTCTATTTCCACCGATACTACCATGCCGCTATTGGCATAAGGATTATTCCGTTTCGAAGGGCTCCAGCCATTTACAACCAGTTCGTTAGGAGAAGTGGCAGCAGGGGCAATAATACCACCCGGACACATGCAAAAACTAAATACGCCACAACCATCCACCTGCTCTACCAGAGAATAGGAGGATGGAGGAAGATGCTCGCTACGAACAGGCTGATGATATTGAATAGCATCTATAATAGTCTGCGGATGCTCTATTCTTACCCCAAGGGCAAAAGGCTTTGCTTCTATTAAGATGTTCTTTTTATGTAAAAGCTCAAAAATATCACGGGCAGAATGACCTGTTGCAAGAATCACTGCATTGGCATCAAGGGTTAGTCCGGTGTGGGTAGTAACGCCCTTAATGGAATTGTCTTTTATGGTAAAATCGGTCACCCTGTTTTCAAAGTAAAACTCAGCACCATAGTCTATCAGTGTTTCCCGGATAGCGGTAATAATATGGGGTAACTTATTGGTACCAATATGCGGATGCGATTGATACAATATCTTTTCGTCGGCACCAAAGTGAACAAACAATTCCAGTATTCTATTAATACTACCTCGTTTGCTACTGCGGGTATACAATTTACCATCGCTATAGGTACCTGCACCACCTTCGCCAAAGCAATAGTTGCTATCCTCGTTCAGAATTCCATCTTTATTCAATAAGGCTAAATCTTTTCTGCGGGCCCTTACTTCTTTACCACGCTCTACAATGATTGGTTTGATGCCTTTTTCCACTAATTGTAAAGCAGCAAATAAACCTGCTGGGCCTGCCCCTACAATGATGACGCTTTTAGCAGCTTTGCTAACGTCCTGAAAATGAAACTGTGGGAGAGTTCTTTCTCTGAAAGGCTCATTGATAAAAGCATGTACTGTAAGGTTTATCCATACTTGCTTTCTGCTACGGGCATCAATGGAATGTTTGGTAATATAATACCCATTTACTGCAGTAAGTGATACATGGCAGCTTTCGGCTATATATCTGTTTACTATAAAATTATTGGAGGCTTCTTCGGGCAAAAGCCTTAAGATGATTTCTTTTTGCATACTGACAGGTGTTTATCCTATAAAGTAAGTTATAATTGATAATGGAAAATGTATAATTTGTAAGTTTAGCGTATTAATAAATTATACGAAATGAATAATTACAATTTTACACTAAGTAGATAAGTGTTTTACTTATCTATCACTAATTTTTACTTTTCCCTTTTTACTTTTTACTTAAAACGGCATATCGTCGATAGGATCGAAAGGAGGTTGTTGATCAACAAAGTTTGGAACTTCGTTTGCAGGCATTCCACCCAGTTTCACTGCTTCCATTCTCCACGCATCCAGGTTGGTAATGTAGTTTTCTCTACCATCCTTAACCCATTTTGTACCTTTAATATTAAACTGAACTTTTACATCATCGCCCATATTAAACTTGTCGGGCATAGCTGTTTTATCCTGTACACACTGAAACTTGATGTAACTCGTAAAGCTACGACCATTCGATTCTTCAGATGTTTCAATCACAAACTCTCTGGTTTTAAAAGTCTCTGATCTCTGTACAATATCAAATTTAGCAATTAGTTTTCCTGTAATTTCAAAACTCATAAGTATCTTGTTAAGGTCGCAAATGTAACAGTTGGAGTTAGTTTTTTTCATTTAGTAGGGATTATTTTATTCCCTTTTATTAAATTTTGGTTTAGGCGATACTTGTTCGTTGAAATAATATTACCTTGTCCACTTTTTACAACAAAATGCTATTCAAAATGATGTGGTCGCAAATCAGGAAGCACTTATTAGTATTACTATTATTAAGCAATGCGGTGTTCGCCTTTTCGCAGGAAACAACCCTGGAATATAGCGCATACAAGATTTCCAAAGAAAACAGAGTAGATTCTTCTTATATAAAAATGTTGCAGCCATATAAGGATAGTCTGAGTAAACAGATGGATAAGGTGATAGGCTTTGCAGTTAATACTATGTATAAGAAACAGCCGGAATGTGCACTGGGAAATCTGATGGCAGACTGTGTAAGAACAATGGCCGAAAAGAAGTATAAAAAAACAGTTGATGTGGGTATGGTAAACTTTGGAGGAATAAGAAGTTATATTTCTAAAGGCGATATAACTGTAGGAAAAGTATTTGAGCTTATGCCTTTTGATAATATGTTGATTATACAACAATTGAGGGGCGATACACTACAGTTATTATTAAATAGAATAGCAGAAAAAGGAGGATGGCCTATTTCTGGCTTAACCATGCAGATAAAAGGCAATCAGGCATTGAATGTAATGATTGGAGGAAAAGCGATTGATTCATTGGCGTATTATACCGTAGCAAATTCCGATTATATAGCTAACGGGGGCGATGATTGTAATATGCTTAAACCCATTCCACAGACCAACGGAGGATATATAATAAGAGATGCAATAGTTGATTATATAAAGATGATTACGGAGCAAGGAAACCCTATTGATGCTAAAACAGAAAAACGTATTACTTATGCCAACTAACAGAAGAAAATTTATACAGCAGGCTGCTTTAATGGGAGGTGCATTGCTTACCTCTAAATCATTATTTGCTGGTAATCTATTACCTATAGATAATAATGAAGAGAAATTAGTGATTCTGCATACCAATGATGTGCACAGCAGACTGGAACCATTTCCAATGGATGAAAGTAAGAATGCCGGACTGGGTGGAGTAGCTGCAAGAGCTGATTTAATAAGAAGGATAAGAAGTATTGAAGAGAATGTTTTACTGCTTGATGCTGGCGATATATTTCAGGGCACTCCATACTTTAACTTTTATAAAGGAGAACCAGAGATAAAAGCCATGAGTATGATGCAATATGATGCATCTACATTGGGCAATCATGACTTTGATGGAGGAATGGAAAATTTCGCTACTCAACAGAAGCATGCCACCTTTCCTTTTATTAACTGTAACTACGATTTTACCAATACGCCGCTGGAAGGAAAAACAATTCCTTATAAGATTATACAGAAAGGTAAAATCAAAGTAGGTATTCTGGGTGTTGGAGTAGAATTGCATGGGTTGGTTCCGGAAAAATTATATGGCAATACAAAGTATCTTGATCCTATACAGAAAGCCAATGAAACTGCGGCTTTACTGCATAAAAAGGGTTGCGATATGATTATTTGTTTATCTCATTTAGGAGACAAATACACGGATAATAAAGTAAGTGATGAAGTATTAGCACAATCCTGCCATGATATAGACTTAATTATTGGCGGACATACCCACAGATTGTTCGAAAAACCAAGGGTTTATACTAACATGAAAGGAAATGAAACAATTGTTAACCAGGTTGGGTGGGCAGGAATGTATTTAGGACGGTTGGATTACAATTTTTCGGTAGGAAAAAACAAAAAATTACAGCATTCTCATAAAGTAATCGTACGTGGTAAAACAATCGAATAAAAAAAATTTTTTTTTCAACACAAAGTGTTCATATTCGCAGTCCGATAAAACATTTTGTACACATATTTGCTTTATTAGGGAGACGGAAAAAGATATAATTCAACATATAAAGATCATTTTGAAACATGGCCAAAACTGCTGATTCCATCTGGAACAATTGCTTGAAAATTATTAAAGACATCGTTGAATGGCAACACTTTAAAACTTGGTTCGAACCCATAAAGCCGGTAGAACTAAAATCGAACGTATTATTAATCCAGGTACCAAGTCAATTTTTTTATGAATATCTCGAAGAGCACTACGTGAATCTTCTGGCTAAGACTCTTAAAAGAGAGTTAGGAAAAGAAGCAAGATTGGAATACCGTATTATGGTAGATAGTGGTAGTAAAGGAAACGGAACCTACGACTTACCAACTTCTGGTACTAAAACTTTCAATACTAATGAGATGAACTTTCCATTGGTAATTGATAATCCTGTTAAAAATCCATTTGTAATTCCAGGATTAAAGAAAACTCAGATTGATTCGCAGTTGAATCCTTCTTATGTATTCGATTCTTTTGTAGAAGGAGATTGTAACCGTGTAGCAAGAAGAGCAGGAAAGACAATTGCTGAAAAGCCAGGGTCAAACTCTTTTAATCCTTTACTTATATATGGTAATGGAGGTTTGGGTAAAACACACCTTGCACAAGCAATAGGTAACGAAACTAAAAAGATACATCCTAATAAGGTAGTATTATATGTAAGTACAGAAAAGTTCATCAATCAGTTTCAGGATCATAGCCGTAATAATGCTATTAATGATTTCATTCATTTCTATCAGTTAATAGATGTATTGATTATCGATGACGTTCATTTCTTTGCAAAAGCAGAAAAGTCTCAGGACGCATTCTTTGCTATCTTCAATCATCTTCATCAGAGTGGTAAACAATTAGTACTTACTTCCGATAAATCTCCTAAGGATCTTGATGGAATGCAGGAAAGATTGTTAAGCCGTTTCAGATGGGGCTTAAGTGCCGATTTGCAAATGCCTGATTATGAAACCAGAATTGAAATTCTGGAAATGAAAATGCGCAACGAAGGTTTCTCACTTCCAAAAGAAGTAGTTAAATATGTTGCTTATAATATTAATACCAACGTAAGAGAACTGGAAGGGGCACAAATCTCTTTATTAGCGCAGTCTTCTTTAAATAGAAAAGAAGTTGATGTAGAGCTAGCTAAAAAAGTACTAAGAAACTTTGTTCGTACCAGTACCAAAGAAATTACCATAGAATCTATTCAGAAAATGGTATGCGAATATTTCTCTGTTCCCTTCGAAAAGTTATTACAAAAAACCAGAAAAAGAGAGATTGTTCAGGCTCGTCAGATTACTATGTATCTTGCTAAAGCATTTACCAAGAACTCACTTAAATGTATTGGTGAACATTTTGGAGGAAGAGATCATACTACCGTTATTCACAGCTGTCAGACGGTAAAGGATTTGATGGATACTGATTCTATGTTTAGAGAAAACGTTATGGAACTAACACAGAAAGTGCAGTTATCTTCTATGTAAGAAATAACTTTAATGAATAATAAATAGCCTCGGAATTATCCGGGGCTATTTTGTTTTAAGCATAAATTAATAAAATAGTAGGTTAGCTATGCAGGTCATTATTATTGACTATGTTAGAAACTTAATTTAACCGGATTTATTCTTCCATTCAGCAAGATGTAGTATAAACTTTCAAATTAATATTTATATTTGGCACAGTACTTTATTGAATAGATATTGATTAGTACTAAATCTATGATTTAAAACGTTTGTAATATTTATTCTTAATTAAAAAATTGTTTATATGAAAGCTGAGCTGCTGTTGTACAAAAATGCTGCATTCGTGCGCAACGCTAAAAGCCATACAATAACCAGCGATAAAGTATCTCTTGTTTTAGGTTTTGGAGAAAAGAATTTATTGATTAATGATAATCTTTATAGTCAATTAAAAGATAGATACCCCAATGCTCAAATTGTTATCTGTTCTACATCAGGAGAAATTTACGACGAGCAGGTATACGATAATACAGTAGTGGTTACTGCCATTGAATTTGAAAAGACCCCATTAAAAACTGCTTCAGTTAATATTGCTGATTATCAGAATAGCTCTGATGCGGGTGCAGCATTAATGAGTATGTTGCTTGCCGATGATCTGGCTTATGCTATGATTATTTCGGATGGCACTTCGGTAAATGGTAGTGAGCTGGTGAAAGGTATAGAATCTGTAAATGTAAATAGAGTGCCTGTAACAGGTGGATTGGCTGGCGATGCAGCCAACTTCGACTATACACTTGTAGGTTTGAATGAAGCACCCCAAAGAGGAAAGGTAATTGCTGTGGGCTTCTATGGTTCTAATATACAAATAGGGCATGGTTCCATGGGTGGTTGGGACATATTTGGTCTGGAAAGAACCGTTACTAAATCAATCTCTAATAAGCTTTTCGAGATAGATCATAAAAATGCACTGGAGTTATATAAATTGTATTTGGGGAGCTATATAGAACAACTTCCTGGTTCTGCATTATTATTCCCTTTGTCTGTAAAAATTAAAGATTCTGACGAGCCAATTGTTCGTACAATTATTTCAATAGATAATGAAGAGCAGAGTATGACTTTTGCAGGAGATGTACCTGAGGGATCGAATGTAAGATTCATGAAAGCCAATTTTGATAAACTGATAGATGCTGCAAATCAGGCTGCTGCTAAAACATTCTTTAATAAAATGCCTAAAACGCCTACCCTTGCGCTACTAATAAGTTGTGTAGGCAGGAAAGTAATTCTGGAGAATAGAACGTATGAAGAAGTGGAAGCCATTCAGGATGTATTTGGAAAAGAAACTCTTCATGCAGGATTCTATTCTTATGGAGAAATATCTCCTTTAGCTGAAAATAGTAAGTGCCAGTTGTTGAATCAGACAATGACCATCACTACTTTCAACGAATTATAATTATCCCAATTTATCATATGTCCTATCATAAATTACTGGAAAAACAAATTAAAAAATTCATCAACGAAGATTGTCGTCAGGATGAACGTTTTTTGAAATTTATCCAGGTAGTTAATGATTCCTATAATTCCTATGAGAAATCGAAAGTATTATCCGACTATGCATTCGAAATAAGTGAGAGAGAATTCAAGGAAGTAAACATACAGTTAACCAAAGAAATTGAATTAAAGAAGGTTTCTATACATAAGCTTAAAGAAGCTATTAAAAGTATAGAACCCGAAGAGAATTTTATTGACGATGATGAAGATGACTTACTGGATATCGTTAATTATCTGAATAAACAAATACAGAAAAGAAAGGAAGCAGAAATTGCATTAATCAAAGCAAAAGAAGAAGCCGAGAAAGCCAATATGGCTAAGTCGGAATTCTTGTCTATCATGAGTCACGAGATAAGAACACCTTTGAATGCCATCATAGGAATGGGGCATTTATTGCTGAAGAATCATCCACAGGATCATCAGATAAGGAATCTGGAAGTACTTAAAACTTCATCTAATAATTTATTGGTTTTAATTAATGATATACTGGACTTTAATAAGATAGAAGCCCATAAGCTTGATCTGGAAGAGATAGAGATGAACCTTCGTGATCTGATGCATGATATTTATGAAGAAAATATTGTAAAAGCACAGGAAAAGGGAATTGGTTTTAAGATAGTGGTAGAGGAGAATGTGCCACAATATGTATTAGGTGATTCTTTAAGACTGGGACAGATAATGACCAATCTGGTATCGAATGCTATCAAGTTTACCCCATCAGGAAAGGTGGATGTATCGCTGAAAATGGTTTCGGAAACGGAACATTATTGCAGCATATTTTTTGAAGTAGCAGATACAGGAATCGGACTGACCGAGGAAGCTAAAACTACTGTATTCAATACATTTACACAGGCTACATCATCCATTACCCGTCAGTTTGGTGGTACTGGATTAGGGTTGTCTATTACCCGTCAATTACTCAATTTGATGGGTAGTGAAATTCATGTTGATTCTGAGTTTGGAGTAGGTAGTCAGTTTACTTTTACACTTACCTTTAAGGCTTGTCAGCAGAACGAAAAGAACCCGGTAATCCGTTTGGCAAACGATGAAGACCTTAGTGGCAGAAAGATACTGGTAGTAGAAGATACCGAGTTTAATATCTTCTTTGCCACACAGTTATTGGAAGGTTGGAATATTAAAATTGATGTAGCTGAAAATGGACAGATTGCGGTAGATAAAGTGAAAGAGAATAAGTACGATTTAGTGTTGATGGATCTTCAGATGCCCGTGATGGATGGTTATACCGCATCGGCCGAGATAAGGAAGTTCAATTCCGCTATTCCAATAGTTGCATTAACTGCTTCGGCCAGCAATGATGTAAAAGAAAAAGTACTCGCAGTGGGTATGCAGGATTATGTAACCAAGCCATTCAATCCGAATGAACTGTTTTCGAGAATTAAGAAGTATATGAAGTAGCTAACGGTTTTAAAAGGTTCAAGTCGTTTAACCTTCAAGGGGTTAATACTGAATATAGGAGACAGGAGTAAGGAGAATACAAATTAGCTGATTTGCTAATGAATACTAATACGATTCCTCAGCAATTATAATTGCTGAGGAATCTTTCGTTTTATTAATACTTTGCTTCAGATAGCTTATTTATACATTCCAAAGTTGAAATATAAAGTATATAAATTGAAAAAATAATATTAAAAAAGTCTTTTTTTTAATGAATAAGTACAAACATATATGGAGTGAGCACTTAGGGATAGGGAACGAGCAAATAAGGGCATGGAATGAAAAAAAATAGACATGGAATGAGCAATTAAGGTCATGGAATGAAGAAGAATAGATAAGCAATGAGTAAGAATACACAAGGAACGAAGAAAAATAGATATGGAATGAGAACAAAAGGATATGGAATGAGTACAAATGATCGTGGAACGAAGACAAATGGGTATGGAGTGAGAAAGAATAGTGATGGAAAGGAAAATCTGAACCATTTAAGTTATAAAAGAGCTTAACAGGAAGAAAAAATACTCCATTGGGAAGATAATGTTGCGCATTGGAAACCGTGAGGTACGCAATGCTTTTAGATGTAAAGCATTAGATTTTGAGGTAATTGAGGATTGAATATTTTGTGTTGAATGTAATTAATGGAGTACTGCCAGAAGCAAAAAGGAATTTATTATATAATGCTTTTCAGCTCAGGAACCTATTTGCAAATACTGCGATGTATTTGTATTGCGTTAGTTGCAGCAGGGAATATCCTTTCCTACCACCCCTGAATATGTTTTGAAATTGAAGTTGATATTAGTGGTAGGAAAGATAGGAAAGGCTGCAACGGCCGCTTGCGGAACGCCCAAAATTAATTAGCTAATGTGCTAATGAATACAAGAGAATAAATACTAAAGACTAAAAAGAAAAACTGTGCGTCCCTGATATAGGTTGACCGAAAAAAGTCAATTTATATGCAATCAAATA
>JBAXVH010000060.1:0-7293 GCA_037129215.1 Bacteroidota bacterium
ATATTATTCCCGTAGATATATTCCTGGTGATTATCAGAATTTTACTATTAACACTAATCTGAACAGTACTTTAAAAAACCTGTGGAGTGTAGGAATAGCTGCTGATTATGGCGCTAATCAGAATGATTATTATGAAGCAAGAGTTCCAGGAGCAGTTTATAAAAGACCAATCTCTTTTGGTACAGGTTTCTGGGTAGGTTCTAATAGCGCTAAAATGTATTCAGCCAGTATCAATTTTTATTATCACCATATTGCTGTTTCTTCTGGCGATGGTTATGAAATTTATATTAATCAACAAATACGTTTCAATAAGAAGTTTACTATTAATCTTTCTAATACATACACGCCTTATTATAATTATCAAGGATTTGCTTATTTTAATTCTAATGGTAATATCATTTTTGGTCAAAGGAATATAAATACTGTGGAGAATATTTTAAACTTAAAATATAACTTCAATAATAAAATGGGTATAGCTATGAAGGCTCGGCACTACTGGTCTTCAGTTAAATATAATCAGTATTATGCGTTACTTACTAATGGCTATTTAAGTAATCAGGTTACAAACACTCAGAGTGCTGATAATAATGTAAATTTCTTTAATGTAGATTTATTGTATACCTGGGAGTTTGCGCCTGGCAGTTTTGTATATATTAACTGGAAAAGCGCTGCTACTAAAGAAGACCAGTTAGTAAACGATGGATATAGAAACAACTTACATCATACGCTGAATAATCCTGATTTGCAGAATAATACGCTCTCCTTAAGAATTGTTTATTATCTTGATTACTTATCCTTAAAGCGGAAGAAGAAGTAGAAATCACCCTATTTATAGTATGAGTTACAAGTTTCCAGTTACTAGTAACACCAGTAACCAGCAACTTGTAACTCATTGATTGTTAAATAGTTATCATCTTCCCATGTACACCATCAGTATCTGTACATCGCTCGGATTTACCCCCGATATTCTGGATGCCTGACCTAAGGTGTGCGGTTTTATTTTTTTAAACTTCTGTAGCGCTTCTGTGGAAATGGCAGAGAGTTTATCATAGTTAAAGTTATCAGGAATAATCAGGTTTTCCAACTGACTCATTTTATCTACCAGCTCTTTTTCTTTCTCTATATAACGTTCGTACTTTACTTGTATTTCTGCTTGCTCCAGAGAATCTGCATCAAAGTCTAAGCTTTCATTCAGTTTAGGTAAGTGCTGTTTTAATCCTTTCAAATCTACACTTGGTCTTAGAATTAGTTTGCCGGCTTTTTGTCTATCCGAAATAGTAGCACTTTCCAACTGCTCTAAGTATGGGTTTATGTCTGTAGGTTCTACTACAGTATTATTCAGGATAGTTTTTATCTGTTCTACATTAGCAATCTTCTGATGTACTTTCTTTAACCTGTCTTCTTTTGCAAAGCCAAGATTATAACTTCTTTCAGTTAATCGTATATCTGCATTATCCTGACGAAGCAATGTTCTGTATTCAGCTCTACTGGTAAACATACGGTAAGGCTCATCAGTTCCTTTACTTATCAGGTCATCAATCAATACACCAATGTATGCTTCGCTTCTGGTAAGTACAAATGGTTCTTGTCCATTTACTTGAAGGTGTGCATTCATTCCTGCCATCAACCCCTGACAGGCAGCTTCTTCATATCCTGTGGTTCCATTTATCTGTCCAGCAAAGAATAGATTGGATAGTTCTTTAGTCTCCAGATTATACTTTAACTGTGTAGGCGGAAAGTAATCGTATTCAATGGCATAACCCGGACGGAAGATTTTACAGTTCTCAAAACCAGGAATCATCTTCAAAGCTTTTACCTGTACATCTTCGGGTAAAGAGGTAGAGAATCCGTTTACATATATCTCTACGGTATTCCAACCTTGTGGTTCTACAAATATCTGATGACGATCTCTGTCAGCAAAGCGGTTTATTTTATCTTCAATACTTGGACAGTATCTTGGTCCACGCCCTTCTATTCTTCCTTGAAACATAGGGCTTCTGTCAAACCCGGTCTTTAGTATGTCGTGAACAGTTGGATTGGTATAACTAATAAAACAGCTTCTCTGATCTGCTGCTTTTATTTTTGGAGTATCCATATAAGAGAATCCAATAATTTCTTCATCTCCTTTTTGTTCTTCCATTATTTCGTAGTTCAAGCTTCTGCCGTCTACTCTTGGAGGTGTTCCTGTTTTAAGTCGGGCACTTTCAAATCCGTTTTCTACCAGTTGCTCGGTAATTCCGGTTGCAGCTTTCTCTGCTACTCTCCCACCACCCATGCGTTTCTCTCCTATATGTATTACGCCATTCAGGAAGGTTCCGCTTGTAATTACTACCGCTTTGGCATATATCTGATGACCAAGGCTTGTTTTTACGCCATGTACTTTATGGTCTTTAATGATAAGGCCAGTAACCATATCCTGATAGAAATCTACATTGGGTGTATTCTCCAGCATCTCTCTCCACTTAGCGGAGAAAAGCATCAGGTCGTTTTGTGTTCTTGGGCTCCACATGGCAGGGCCCTTACTTCTATTCAGCATTCTAAACTGAATGGTACTTGCATCAGATACTATACCACTGTATCCACCAAGGGCATCTATTTCCCTTACTATTTGTCCTTTAGCTATTCCGCCCATTGCTGGGTTGCAACTCATTTGAGCAATGGTTTGCATGTTCATGGTTATTAGTAAAACCTTGCTACCCATATTTGCTGCAGCTGTAGCAGCCTCACATCCCGCATGTCCTGCACCCGCAACTATTACGTCGTATTCTGAAAACATATTATTCTATTGCCGCGAAGGTAGTAGTTGTTCCACATGGAACATATGAATGTGGGTTATTTTACCAATGTAGCAAGTTGTTCCACGTGAAACGTGTAGGCGGAAAGGATTCGTTTTTAGTTCTATTGTTACTAGTTGCTGGTTACTAGTAATACATTTGTAGACTTGGCTTTTGTTGTAATTGATGTTTCTGGTTAATT
Organism: Bacteroidota bacterium; assembly: GCA_037129215.1. GTDB lineage: Bacteria > Bacteroidota > Bacteroidia > Chitinophagales > Chitinophagaceae > CANFLJ01. The sequence goes on from JBAXVH010000060.1 coordinate 2,977, forward strand.
ATTCCCCAAGTTAATCATCGACTAGTTCTCATGCAGTTATTGATTAATAATAAACAATATTATATGGCAAATAAGAAATTTAATGACCGGTAACTAGAACCTATAACAAGCAACCTGTATTCACTAGCTTCTTGTTCCACGTGAAACATACTACTACCAAAACAGCTTTAAGTACTCATCCTCCTTTGCTCTCATCTGCTTTTCATCCTTAGGAGTCTTGTCTTTGTACCCACACAAGTGAAGTACACCATGATATAAAACCCGCTTTAATTCTTCTTTCCAGTCTGTTTGCTGGGTCTTGGCATTATCCTTTACCCTATCAATACTGATATAAATCTCTCCCTCCAACAGTATAGAAGCATTGTCGGAAAGATCGAATGTGATGATGTCCGTATAATAATCGTGCTGTAAAAACTGCTTATTAATGTCTAATAAGTATTCATCAGAACAGAAGATGTACTGAATGTGACTGCTCTTTACCCCCTCCTTTTTCAATAGAGATGCAATGTTGTTCTTTAGCGGAGTAGTCTTTATTCCTGTTAATTTCTTATCGGAATAGTTAAAGTAAATATGATGTTCCATTTATAGAGATCTTTGTTCGATGTTTGCAAAGTAATTGAGGATACAACAGAAATCAAAATGAAAAGATTAAGTGAGCTAAAAACAGGACAGAAAGGAATCATACATTCTTTCGAGAAGGATGAGATATTTATCAAACTAATGGAGATGGGTTGCATTCCTGGCGAACCTATTAAGGTAGAATTCATTGCTCCGTTTGGTGATCCTATCTCTATTTCTGTTTCTGGTTATAGCTTAAGCCTACGACTAAACGAAGCGAATAATATCTTTATCGACGAAGTGGTTTAGGTTGGCATTTAATATTACACTTATTTAACTGATCATTATAATCGTGAGAAATAAATCGTAATTCGTCAGTCGTGAAATAATACGAAGTATTTAAATCTTTGTATTCCTCACCACTCACGATGTGTTTTTCACGACTCACGAATATTATAAACTTTCTTCAAAATGAAAATAGGCCTCTACTTCGGTTCTTTTAATCCTATACATGTAGGGCATCTTATCATCGCCAATCATATTGTAAACAACTGTGATCTCGATCAGGTATGGATGGTGGTAAGTCCACAAAACCCGCTTAAACCTGCTAATTTGCTCAACGAATATCATCGTTTACACCTCGTTACTTTAGCTACAGAAGATAATATTAAACTAAAACCTTCCGATATAGAATTTAAATTACCAAAGCCCTCATACACTATTGATACCCTCACCTATCTGGACGAGAAGTATCCGCAGCACCGCTTTTCCGTTATCATGGGAAGCGATAGTTATCAGAATCTGTACAACTGGAAAAACTACGAACAGATATTAAAACGCTATCCCGTTATCGTGTATCAACGCCCTGGATATGTAGTAAAAGAGAATCAGTCCGGAACTGTTGTGGTTACCGATGCCCCCCTATTGGATATATCGGCCTCTTTTATCCGTAAGAACATTCAGGAAGGAAGGAGCATAGAATACCTGGTTACAGAAAAAGTAAGAACAGAAATAGAAAATAATTCTTATTACAAGTTGTAATCAATTACAAAATCATTATTTTCGCCATTCAATATATTTAAAGATTGCCCAATATACCCGACATTACCAAGAGATACATGGAATATAATACAGCAAGAAACTTAATAAGCATTCGTGAATATGGGCGCCATATTCAGCGCATGATTGAATATATCATGACCATTGAAGATCGCGATAAACGCAATCGTCAGGCCAGATTAGTAATAGAATTAATGGGCTTTTTAAACCCTCATCTGAGAAACGTAGAAGATTTCAGACACATGCTCTGGGATCATATGTTTTTTATCAGCGATTTTAAACTGGATGTAGATAGCCCCTATCCTATTCCAGAAAAGGCTACTTATAAAGGAAAGCCTTTACCAATGGCTTATCCTAAACGCAAACCTAAATATGCGCACTTAGGAAAGAACGTAGAGCTGTTGATTAATAAAGCGCTTGCAGAACCTAACCAGGAAAGAAAAGAAGCATTTGCAACCGCAATTGCCTACTATATGAAGATTTGTTATACCAACTGGCATAAAGAAGATGTACAGGACGATTCGGTTAAAACAGAACTGTCTATCCTTACCAAAGGTGAGTTGGAAGTGGGCGATGGACTGGCAAATGTAAAAATGCCGGTAGACAATAATCCACGTACAGGCGGTAGCAACAATGCCAACGGTAAGAAATACTTCAACAACCGAAATGGTGGTACATCACGTGTAGGTGGCGGAAATAAACCAGGTAATAGTGGTCCGTCAAGAGGTGGAAATACACGCAACGATGGTAGAAGAGACGACCGCAATAAAAATAATAATAACAGAAACAACTTTAAGAAACGTTTCTAATTAAATATAAATACGTTATTTGTAAAAGCCAACCTGAACGTTGGCTTTTCTTATTATAGAACGATAAGTTTTTACTATGAACAGATTTGAAGTACATGGCGCTAAAAGATTGCAGGGAACCATTATACCACAAGGTGCTAAAAACGAAGCTTTACAGGTAATAAGTGCCGTACTGCTTACTTCCGAGAAAGTAACCATCAACAATATACCCGATATACTGGATGTAAATATGCTGATAGAGCTTTTGCAGGATATGGGCGTAACAGTAGAAAGGCCTAATCGTCATACCTGCATATTTCAGGCAGCAGATATTAATGTAGATTATCTGGAAAGCGAAACCTTCCGTAAAAAGAGTGGTAAATTAAGAGGAAGTGTAATGACGGCAGGTCCACTCCTCTCCCGTTTTAAGAAAGCCTATATACCTAAGCCCGGTGGCGATAAAATTGGAAGAAGAAGAATCGATACCCATATCGTTGGTTTTCAAAAATTAGGCACAATTTTCACTTATAATGACAAAACTGGCCTTTTTAAGCTATCAGCACCTCATTTAAAGGGTTGTTATATGCTATTGGACGAGCCTTCTGTAACCGGAACAGCCAATATAGTAATGGCGGCAGTAATGGCCGAGGGTATTACCACCATCTACAATGCCGCTTGTGAACCTTATGTACAACAACTTTGCAAGCTACTGAATGCCATGGGTGCTAAGATAACCGGCATAGCAAGCAATATGCTGACCATAGAGGGCGTAGAAAAGCTTAGTGGAACCACACATACCATTTTGCCTGATATGATCGAGGTGGGCAGCTTTATAGGCTTGGCGGCTATGACACAGAGCGAGATTACTATCAAAGGAGCTGGCGTGCAACACTTAGGTATTATTCCTGAGAAGTTTGCACAGCTGGGAATCAAGTTCGACATCAATGGCGATGATATCTATATACCCGCACAGGATTCCTACGAAATAAGTAGCTTCCTGGATGGTAGCGTACTAACCATTTCCGATCATCCATGGCCGGGCTTTACCCCAGATTTGCTCAGTATTGTACTGGTAGTAGCCACACAGGCAAGAGGAAGTGTATTAATCCATCAGAAAATGTTTGAAAGCCGCTTATTCTTTGTGGATAAGCTGATAGATATGGGCGCACAGATAATACTTTGCGACCCTCACCGCGCTACCGTAATAGGTTTGGGTAGAAAATATAACCTTAGAGGCATTAGCATGACGAGCCCCGACATTCGTGCGGGTGTTGCCTTGCTAATAGCGGCTCTTAGTGCTGAAGGAAAAAGCATTATTCAGAATATAGAACAGATAGACCGAGGATATCAGTATATAGACGAAAGATTGAGAGCTTTAGGAGCGGATATTAAGAGAGTTTAGCTAATGTGATGATTGGATAATGTGATAATTTGATAATGAATACAGAAGGAGTAATTATGAATTCATAATTATTGATAGAATGCAGTGGAAGAATTTTAATTTGTAAACTTGCTATGTTTACACTTTTAGCTTTCTGTTTGCTTATTGAGTTAATCTTATCCCTTTTAATTTCTGATTTAATACTTATAACTGGTGTATGACAACTTATTGGTGATGTTCCATAACTTATGGAAGATGCTGATAACTTATAGACGATGCGGACAACTTTTGTAAAAGTGCGGACTGCTTATGATATTGTGCTAACAACTTATGGAAATATGCTGGCAACTTATTGATGATGCGAGTAACTTATGGACGGTGCTGATAACTTATGTAAAATTGCTAACAACTTATTGACGAGAACTATTAAAATAATAATAAGCGTTTTTGAAAGAGTGGTGAGATTGCTTAAAAGAGCATGGTTTAAATACAAATTATTGAATTAGTGGATTAACGAATTGGCGGATTTAA
>JBAXVH010000061.1:0-7217 GCA_037129215.1 Bacteroidota bacterium
GTTCCATACCTTTTCTACAAAAGGACAGGTAGTATTATATTTCTCCACTGCAATACCCTTATTCCTCAGCTTCTCTTCTATATCGAGTGTTGTGCCAAAAGCAGGAATCAATACAATATCATCACCGGTAATTTCTTCAAAAGGGATAATCTGTTTTCCATAAGTATCCTGTAAAAAAACAATACCCCTTTCTTTCAAGTCAGCATTTACCTGAGGATTATGAATCATTTCGCTTAACAGAAATATTCTTTTACCTGGGTTTTCATCAATCGTATTAAAGGCAATTTCAATTGCATTTTCTACTCCGTAACAAAACCCAAAGTGTCGGGCAAGGTATATCTGTACTGTTCCCAGATTCAAAAGGGTGGGACTAAAATCCTTCTTAAGCTTATCTTCTTCCTTTCTTTTTGTTTTAATAGCCGAAATAATATCGCTCTTATATATGTTGGGAACTACAAATTTTTTCATGTTTGAATGCTTTTACAGCGACGCGAAAATACGGAGATTGGGTGTTTTACAATTTCGAATACGGATAAATACAACCTTACTGATGTAAGAAACTTTAAAAAGGGTTTTCCTTAATCTATAAGCAGTTTTCCTCAAATAGTAATCTTTAGCATTATTAACCTATTACATTTGCGGCTCTTTGTGAATAAAAAAAGTTTCCATATAGCGTTAGTCGGCAATCCGAATAGTGGTAAAACATCTTTGTTTAACCTACTTACGGGATTGAATCAAAAGGTGGGAAACTTCCCTGGAGTTACGGTTGATAAAAAAACCGGTAGCATTCAGATTAGTGAAAATATAAATGCTAACCTGATTGATTTGCCTGGAACCTACTCCCTTTATCCCCGCCGCAGCGATGAATGGGTAGCTTACAAAGTATTAATGCACGAGGACGAATCGGAAAAGCCGGATATTATTATCCTGGTGGCCGACGCCAGCAATCTGAAAAGGAATTTGTTATTCTGTAGTCAGATACTGGATTTAAAATCGCCCGTTGTATTGGTATTAACCATGAATGATATTGCTGCAAGTAAAGGCATCATCATTGATATGGAGGGATTGCAGAAAGATCTTGGTGTACCGGTAGTTGCTGTAAATCCAAGGAAGAATAAAGGGGTAACCAACTTTAAAAAGGTAATTGCACAAATCTGCAATTCGGTAGAAACCTATCAGCAGAAGCCCGATTTTATTGATGTAGAGTCTATAGCTCCAGATTCTATTCATCAATTACAACAGCTGATACCTGGAGCATCTAATTACAGAGCAATTCATTACTTAATAAATCATGAGCATTTTCCTTTGAGAGAAGATCTACAGGGGAATATTGAACAGGTAGAAAAGAACAATAATTTTAATCCAATCAAGACGCAGGCTGATGATGTATTAATGCGTTATCAGAAGATAAGAGAACTTATAAAAAGGAATGTGGTAGAGCCTCATCCCGAGGATAAAAAGATATTTACCGATAAAATAGATAACGTTCTGCTACATCGTTTCTGGGGATACCTGATATTACTGACCGTATTATTTACCTTATTTCAGAGTGTATTCTGGCTGGCGCAATACCCAATGGACTGGATAGAGGCTGCCTTTAATAATCTCACGAACTATGTTGATTCACTTCTGCCCGAAACCTGGTGGAGCAACTTATTTACGAAGGGTATCATGGCGGGGCTTAGTGGAATAATTGTTTTTGTGCCACAGATAATGATTCTCTTTGGATTAATAACGGTACTGGAAGACAGTGGCTATATGGCGAGGATAAGTTTTCTGAGCGATAAGCTGATGCGTAAAACCGGACTAAATGGTAAAAGCCTGATGCCTATGATCAGTGGGTTTGCCTGTGCGGTTCCTGCCATCATGACCACCAGAAACATCGAAAATAAAAAGGAACGGTTACTTACTATTCTCATTACTCCACTAATGAGTTGTAGCGCCCGTTTGCCCGTGTTTACCATTCTAATTTCCTTATCCATAGAGAACAAATACTACTTTGGATTTCTTAGTCTGCAAGGATTGGTCATGATGGGTTTATACCTTACCGGCATCTTTGGGGCATTGGTAGTGAGCTTTGTAATCAGCAAGTTTGTACATATAAAAGAGAAGAGCTTTTTTATACTGGAACTTCCTATCTACAGAATGCCACAGCTAAAGAATATCTATATTACCATGTTCGAAAAGGTAAAGGTATTTATACTGGATGCAGGAAAAATAATCATGATGATTAGTCTGGTATTATGGTTTTTATCCAGCTTTGGACCGGGTAAATCTTTTACTGCTTTAGAAAAGAAGTATGAGCAGGAAATAGCAATACACCCATTACAAAAAGATTCATTACAAAGAAACCTGTCTTCCGAGAAATTAAAACATTCCTACGCAGGGATTATGGGAAGGGCTATTGAACCTGCTATAAAACCATTAGGTTTCGACTGGAAAATTGGCATAGCACTAATATCTTCCTTTGCAGCAAGAGAAGTATTTGTAGGTACTATGGCTACCTTGTATAGTGTGGAAGAAAACAATAAATCATCGTTAAGAGAAAAGATGCAGGCGCAGGTAGACGATGAAGGCAAAAAGGTATATTCCTTAGCCACCTCCTTATCGCTGATGATGTTCTATTTATTTGCTATGCAATGTATGAGTACACTGGCGGTAGTAAAAAGAGAAACTAAAAGCTGGAAATGGCCTGCCTTTCAGTTCGCTTACATGACTTTATTAGCGTACACAATAAGTTTTATTACCTTCCATCTACTGAGATAAAGGGCATAAATTCTCCTGCCTCCTTGTATTATCAGCTGAATATTTGTTTCCATTTGAATTTATTATTATTAGTTTGGCATAGTTTTGGTTACTTTTTATAATAGAACAACAAAAGTTAAGATCATGAAAATAGCATCCTTTTTATCAATTATAAGTATTCTTACCATGTCGTTTGTTTTGAATACTACTACACCAGCTGATGATATTATTAAGGCATTTAAAACCTCCAATACTTCAGAAATAAGTTCTTATTTCGATAATCTGATTGATTTTACTTTACCTGGTAAAGACGAGATTAAGAATGTAAGCAAGAATCAGGCAGGGGTGATTTTAAAATCTTTTTATAGCGATAATAACATTACCGGTTTCGAACTTATTTCTCAGAGAGAAGCCGTAAGTACCATGTATATAGCTGGAAAGATTACCGGAAAGACCAAGAACTACAACATTACCATTCTATTGAAAAATAAAGAAGGGAAGTATGTAATTACTTCTATCAGAATAAATGGGTAAGTAAAAATAAATTATCGGATTTATGAATTAACTGAGTAGCGGATTTATAAATCCTATAAATATTAAGCTTATTAATTTTACTATTCTGTATACAGACTTTGTATTTAATCAGATAATCCTACAATTCAATCATCTGCTGATTAGTATTTATTTTCCAGGAACAGTTACCTTAAAGTAGCTGCTGTCTTTACAGCCGGAGATAGCTGTTACCAACATCTTTACAGTATATGTTTTTCTGGTAGGCAGTATAGCATATTGATAATCCAGACTTGGACTATACTTAATTGGATGACGAGTATTTCCATCACCCAGATCCCACAAAATATCATCTAAATATCCTCCGTTATTAAACGTAGTTAAATCATTAAAAAACCAATACGAACTATCAGCTGTTTTTGGGGCACCATAAAAGTAAGCCGATGGTTTTATATTCTGCCCTACAGCATACAGGTTGGTATCGGTATAATTACATACTTCTACTCCATGATATTTTATCAGCAAAGAAATCTGATACCTGTTGGGTGTAGCAAATTGATGGGTAATAGGATTGCCTTTTAATCCGGTAGAAAAATCATGGAAATCCCATATATAATCAGCTCCTGAAGGCACTCCGGCAGTATCGGCAATGAAATTAAATACTTCACCTGTAGTACAGGCATTCTTACTACTATAATTAAATTTACAAGGCAGTGAATAAGAAGAAGGTACCAGTATAGTATGTGCAACACTATCCTTACAATTGGCATTATTATTTACATATAATGTTACCTTATAATTCATATCGGCAGGGATATAAGGAAAGGTATGATTGGGATATTTGTTATTACTACCATCAGAAGTACCATCGCCAAAATCCCAGTATAGTGCATTTATATAACCATCCAATGGGTTCTGTGCGGTACTATTAAATGCTACATAACGTTTATTGGTAGTAGTAGCATAATTTATCTGAAAACCTACATCCCTATTATTAGCTCTTTGGCCATAAGCTGTAACACTGGTGGAAACACTATCTATAATATACCCATTCTTATATGCTTCTACTTTTACATAGTTCGATCCCCCTGCAGTATTATACAAGTACTGAATCTTTTTGCCTGTAAGTATATGATGATCCTGTCCATCCTGAATATACCAGGAATAGGTAACGCCTGTAGTGTCTATTCCATTTGGAATTGCTGTAAAAAAGAATATTTCATTGCTGGGATAACAAGGTGAAGAGCTGATATATTTTAGAATTAGTCCATTTCGAGAGATAGTATGTGCGGAATCTCTAAATTTAATAGTACCATTAATAAGCGTATCGGGAGTAACGTAATTGTTGACATTGGTGGGAGTAACATCCGTTTTAGAACAGGACTGTATTACTACCGATGAAATAATCAGCAGTAAAATAAAATAAACAATAAAAATTCTTTTTATATGTAGCATATTGATACTGGATTAATAAACTACAACCTGTTTTGTATAAGTATCAGAACAACCGGATTCTATAATGGTGGCTTTCACAGAAACAGTATAAGTTCCCGACTGAGAATATACATGCGCAGCAGTTGGATTATTACTATTATCTACATTGCCATCCCCAAAATCCCAGTTATATTGTTTTACCGTATAACTATCACTTGCTGTACAACTACTGTTGAAGAAGAAATCGTTAACCCCTTGTCTTTGCACCTGAGAAATAAAAGCAGAAGGAGTTGCTGTACTACCATGTACTGTAACCGGATACTGCGCATTACACAAAGTTCTGCCATTCAGTTTTATCTTTAAAACAACTGCTTTTGTACCTTGGTATATAAAACGATGATTAATGGTATAATTACGGGTAGAATCCACTATTCCATCAGAGAAATCCCAGTAATATTTAACCCCATTAGGCACTCCAGTATTATCGGCAACAAAATAAGTTTGTTCTACATTTGGTTTACACCAAGATTGATTGGTATAAGTAAAGCTGCAAGGCAAATTATAGCTGGCAGGTACGGTAACATCCTGCGTAATACTACCCTTGCAACCCGCCTGACTTACGGCAGTTAATTTTACTTTATAGGTTTTATCCTGTGGCACATTAGGGAAATAATGTTCGTGATATGCCATAGAAGTAGAGTCGTAACGGCCATCATTAAAATCCCATTGATAACTTACAATTGCACCCGAACTAACGTTGGAAGTGCTATTAAAGGCAACCCAGTTAGGGTCTTCTACATTGTTTAAACTGGAATAAAAGCTTGCCGTAGGCGTTACATTTTGTCCCCAGGCTAAAATTGTAGTTGCTATAGTAGTGGTAATAGTACCATTGATAGATACCTGTAAAACCAATGTTCTTTTACCTCCCGAGTTATACATATGGCTTGCAATTGAACCCAGTTTTGTTCCCATATCCTGATTACCATCACCATAGTACCAGTTTAAAGTAGTATTGGCAGGCAAACTTGGAGCTGTTACCCAGAAATTAAATATTTCAATACTCGGAGCACAAGGCGAAGTGCTGTAATAGTGTACTTTAATACCATTAATATCAATAATAGTAGTATCACCTACAATGGTGGTAGTACCCACAATAGAAGGATTGCTTGGCAGTATTACGGTATCGGTATAAACATTGTAAACGGTAGATTTTGTACAGGAATTAAAGCTACCCCCAAGGATAATAAGGATTGCAAGAATGGCTAATACTGTTTTCATTATATAGGTTTTGTATATTACTAACGATTCAAATTTACTAAATAGTTTACTGTTTACTTCAGAAATTCTGTTAACTACTTTTAAAACACGTTCAACGGAATTAAAAATACAACACTGTTAAATTTCAATATTTCCTTGTCGGGCAGGAAACTTATTTTAAACAAGATGACTCAACTTAACAAAAAGATGCTTTTAAATGGAAGGTTTTAAAGTGTTTACAATACCCCGAAACTAAATATTATACTGTGTGAAAACTACTATCTCAATAATATTATTCCGGATGATAGTTTTTACACAATGGCAATCTTACCTGAATTAAAAGAAAACTAATGATTAATATTAACTATTTACCCTTAATAATCGGCAGTTGCGACTAAATAGATTTTTTGAAATGGCTAAATAACAAACTTTCCTCTGTTATATATAAAACCAATACAGTAAAGGGTTTCCGCCGAAGGAAAACATCTACTGGAGGGCGGAAAGGTTCTACTTGACGGCAGAAAACATTTACAGGAGAGCGGAAAGCATTTACTTTTCTATGGAAAGGTTGTTCTGGAGGACGGAAGACTTTTACTTTTCTACGGAAAACGTCTACGGTAGGGCGGAAAGCATTTACTTGGTAGCGGAGAGCTTTATCTTTCTTACGGAAAACATCTTCTGGAGGATTTCCAAGATATACTTTGCTATTTTCCAGCCTATTTATCCTCCAACTTTAATCAAAATAATGGTTTCATTAATGGCAATTTCAATTTAAGAATGATAAAATATAGCAGCAACATATTATTCTTTTTTTAATGTTATAAAATGGGGAGAGATTTTATAGTACCGTAATAATCTATACCCTTATTTTTGCTCCACTTTCTACATTTCTCTAATAGAACACAATATTACAAAATGACTTCTGTAAAAACTTCTTCTGCTATCTTGATGCTTCAGGATGGACACGTTTTTTATGGCCAATCCTTTGGAAAAACAGGTACCGTAACTGGCGAAATTTGTTTTAATACCGGTATGACGGGTTATCAGGAAGTATTTACCGATCCAAGTTATACTGGTCAGGTGCTGATAATGAATAATGCTCATATTGGTAATTATGGCGTAAAAAAAGAAGATGTAGAAAGTAAGTCAGTAACCATTAATGGACTGATTGCCCGTAATCTGGAAAGTAAATATAGCAGACACATGGCCGATGGTTCTTTACTGGACTATTGCGAAGAACAAAATCTGGTGGCTATAGCAGGAATTGATAC
>JBAXVH010000062.1:0-7198 GCA_037129215.1 Bacteroidota bacterium
TCAAGTAAAAAGTAAAAAATAAAAAGTAAAAAGAATACAGTTTTAATTAGCTAATGTGCTAATTTGCTGATGTGCTAATGAATACAAATAATAAAGGTTCGGAGATTTTACTTCCGAACCTTTCTTTGATTTAAAACTTATACACTAAGTACGCTATTATCAGTTTGCACGACGTATTCTGTAAGTACCTGTAACCGGATACGTAGGTCTGCCCGGCAAAGTATCTATTGCTACAGTAGCAGTAAAAGTACCTGCAATAAACTGACTGACTGCACCATATTCTGTATAATTGTTGGTGCCTGAAATAATGGTATAATTAGTACCTGATTTACTCATACTTAAATAAGATAACGGTAAGGAACCAAGTGTAGATTTTGTTGTATTAAAGCTTATGTTACTACCTGATTGATCTGATCCATAAATATAAGTATAACCGCCATTGTAGGTGTTTGAGTTAAAATAATTAAAGGAAGCTGCATTTCCATTAAAGGTATAATTAAAGAACTCGTTGGTAGATAAGCCACAAGCAGAAACCTGTCCTAATACTACATCACTATTATTGATTGTTACTGTGATTGGATTGGCATTTTGTTGTTTATTAATACTATCTATCACCACAAGAGAATAAGTAAGCGTTGTGCCCATACAATTAACTATCGGTATTGAAAAAATACCATTGGAGATATTGGCAATATTTTTATTCAAAGAATCTGAAGGAGAATTCAACATTGCAGCGCCTTTTGTAATAGGATTTCCGTTGCAATCTACTGCAGTACCAGTAATATAGACTGTGTTTTGCTGTGGTAAATTAATGGTAACATTTCCTGCATTAAAATCAGTATTGAAAGGTCCTATCACTAAAGTATCGGTAATGGAACGACCGCAATTGTTGTAGGTAGTAATAGTTCTTGTAATGACTGTATTTGCAGGAATAGTATAGGTAACAGGAGCACTATTGAACCAGCCAGTAATAGTTTGAGAACCTCCTGATGTAAAATTGCAATTACCATAAAGACCTTGTCCATTCTGATCTACTAAATTGATAGTGTAATGAATAGTACTTAAAGCGCCACAAACAGATATCTGACCAAAAGAATAATTTCCTGCAGTAACATTATTAATTGTAGCAGTATTGATATTGGTCTGACTACCAGTAAATTCATATACATGCAAAGTAGCAGTTGGATAGGTAGTACCTGTACAGTTATATAATGTTGCATTTAAAATGCCATTTAAAACATAGGCATAATAAGACTGTCCACCCAATGTTATAGAAGCATATCCGGCAGTAAAAGGCTTATTGTTACAGTCCACTATAGTGCCGGTAAAATTGATTGGAGAAATGTTGTTGAATGTTGGCATATTAACCACTATAGTACCTCCATTGGCACTATCGGTAAAAGGACCTGCATGACCTGTATACACTAATGTTTCTCCACAACCAGTATGCAACCACATGGTAATAGTAATAGGGGTATTCATTGGAATGTTACCGGTAAGCGAACCATCGGAAGCAGTATAACCATGACCACCACCGCGGGAACTATCGGAAGGCAACATATATACGTGTTGATTATTGATAGGATTGCCATTCTGATCTACAAACTTGACAGTATAAGTAATGGGGCCACCACCATAATCGCAGTTCCACCACGTAAAGTGTGCTACATCGCCTACGTAGTTATTACCCACTTTGGTAGCAGTACCTTGCTGTGCCCATAAACCTGTAGTTTCATTAAAGTACCAAAGCGGTATAGAAGCAGGTGCAGCAGCAGTTAAGGAGGAAGCAATAGGGAAAGATAGATTAGCCGTTTTGCCAGCTGCTAATTGCAGAGGCTCGCCATTAGACCCTGCTAATTCTACTGCCATCATACCATAGCTGGTAAGGGATTGTTCGTTATTATCGGTAGTAATACCTCGCAAACTGCCCGGCATTTTATCGTAAGCACCTTTCCTGGTAGGATCGAGAAAATAGGCAAATACCTTTACAGCGCCAGTATAAGTACCGCCCTGTTTGGTAACAACAGCATTTGCTGGAAAGGTGATAGAACCTCCATTAGCAGGATTTACAGTACCTCCATTAGCACTGCTAAAACTGCCAGACTGACCCTTTTTAATCAACTGAATAGTAACATTATTAATAACATTTTCTTTGGGATAGATAGTACGACTTCCACCAAAGTAGCCCTCTTTGGTAGCCATGACTAATCCTGCTTTTTTGTACAAATAGGCTTTGGGAATAATGAAGCGGCCATTGGCATCGGTAGAAACTAAGGTTGTACCTATAGTAATAGATACATCGCTTAATCCGAGACCGTTTTCATCGACTACAGTCCCTGCTACCGGAGTAGTAATTTTAGTTCCCGGATCGTAGGGAACTACTGGAATGTTGCCTGCATTGTAGTCTTGTGTTTTTTTACAACTGATTGTAACCAGCAGCATTGCAATAATGCAAACCGAAAACGATAGATACTTTTTCATGTGGTGGTAGTTTTTGATGAGTGATTAATTTTTTATTAATAATAGTGGCACATCCTGTTCCTGTTAAATATATAATACAAAACCGGAGCATTATATGCCTTCATCAGTATACTACGCAAATATGAAAAGAAAAGGTTGGGTATGGGGCAAATATTTTTTAAAATAGTTTGTGAGGGACTTAATGAAGAAGGGAGTTAGGAGACAGGAGATAGGAGTTAGGAGGAACAGCCTGGAAGTATGATTTGTAAAATATGGAGACCTTGTAGGTATTAATATTTATTAATACACTTTTAGATTCTCTGCTTCTATTTCTACCAGTTCTCCTTTTTGTTTTAATATAGCTACTCCATTTTCTTTGGCATATTGCTCTAATTCAGGGTAGAAAGAGAAGCTTGCAATACCAAGATATATTTTGTAATCTTTATAATCGGGATGCAAAATCCTGAAGCTATTTACCTTTTTATCAATCAGCTTTTTTACATCATTTTCATGGGCTTTGTATTTGCATTCTATTAATGCTATACAATCTCCGTTGTACATCACTATATCAAATTCATCTTCCAATCTTTTTGTTTTGATATGAATATTTTTGGTAATACTATCAAATTTAATATTACCCAGTACTGGTTTATGAAATAAAGAATTATAGAAATAATCTTCTGTTGTCATACCAATATTATCTGTAATACCGCCCAGATAGATACCCATTCTTTCCAGGGTTGCATCTGTACGTTTCATTTGAGCCTCAGTTTCGGTATGTGCTATTGCCAGTTCTGTAAATTTCTCTCTCAATTCATTGTCTGTCATCTTCTTTGCTTTGCTACAAATGTACCTGCTTAATATTCAATACCACTTTTTAATTAGTAAAGCAAATACTCCCAACATAATTGGAATTGTTGAAGGATTTATTATTCTGCTTAATTATACATAGTAATTATTGATACAACCGATTTTTAGCAGACAAAAGGTTCAAGATTGATTTTTCAACTTCAAATGAAATTTAAGTTAAGTTTCCATACAAAAAGTTATCTTGCGCCACAAATTACAGATTGTATGTTACCAATGTATAAACGCGTTTTGCTTAAACTTTCCGGAGAAGCACTATTAGGAACCGATGGAACCAATGAACCATTCAGCCCAAAGATTATAGAACAATATGCGCATGATATTAAGTCCGTAATAGAACTTGGGGTACAAGTTGCCGTTGTAATTGGCGGTGGTAACATATACAGAGGTATGAACGAAGCCGATAGTGGTATAGAAAGAGCTCATGGCGATTACATGGGTATGCTGGCAACCGTTATAAACGGGATGGCTATGCAGGCTATGCTGGAGAAAATAGGGGTGTATACCCGTTTGCAAAGTGCAATTAATATGGAGCAGGTAGCTGAACCGTATATCCGCAGAAAAGCTATGCGACATTTAGAAAAAGGCAGAGTAGTAATTTTTGGTGCTGGTACGGGTAATCCATATTTCACTACCGACACTGCAGGTTCTTTAAGAGCGATAGAAATGAAGGCAGATGTAATATTGAAGGGTACTAGAGTAGATGGAATATATACTGCTGATCCTGAAAAAGACCCTACAGCAACCAAATTTGAGCAACTTTCCTATCAGGAATGTTTAGATAAAAGGTTAAAAGTAATGGATATGACTGCTTTTACCCTTTGTATGGAAAACAAGCTCCCAATCATTGTTTTTGATATGAACAGACCAGGAAACCTATTAAAAGTAATTGAAGGAATGAACATTGGAACTGTAGTGAAATAGTACTTTTTTCAAAAACATGACGAAAAGCAGTTTTTTATTGACTTGAATTCCAATATTTTTGTAGCTATTATAAACTTATAACATTTAGAAGATGTCAACTATTAACGATGTAATGCCTCCCTTAACGGCAAAAGATTTTTCTAATGACCAGGAAGTAAGATGGTGTCCGGGTTGTGGAGATTATTCCATTCTTGCACAGGTTCAGAAAGTAATGCCCACATTAGGTATTCCAAAAGAGAACTTTGTAATTATTTCCGGTATAGGTTGCAGCAGCCGTTTTCCTTATTACATGAACGTTTATGGTATGCACTCTATTCATGGTAGAGCAACAGCTATTGCGAGTGGATTGAAAGCCGCAAGACCAGACCTTAGTGTATGGATTGTAAGTGGTGATGGTGATAGTATGAGCATTGGTGGTAACCATACCATCCATTTATTACGTAGAAATTTTGATGTAAACATGCTGGTTTTCAACAACCAGATATATGGTCTTACCAAAGGACAGTACTCTCCTACTTCGGAAGTAAACAAGGTAACTAAGTCTACTCCTTTTGGAAGTATTGACCATCCGTTTAATCCTGCTGCATTAGCATTGGGTGCTGATGCTTCGTTTGTTGCAAGAAGTATGGATAGAGATCCTAAGCATCTGCAATATGTATTAAGCAGAGCTCATGCACATAAAGGAACTTCATTTACAGAGATCTATCAGAATTGTAACATCTTTAATGATGGTGCTTTTGAAATATTTACCGAAAAGGGATCAAAACCAGAGGAAGCATTGTTTATGGAACAAGGCAAACCTTTGATATTTGGTGCTGCTCAGAATAAAGGTATTAAGCTGGATGGATTTAAGCCAATTGTGGTGGAACTAGGTGAAAACTATTCTGCTGATGATTTATGGATTCATGACGAAGCTGACTTCTATAAAGCTCAGATTTTAACCAGAATGTTTGATGATACTAAATTAGTAGGTCATATGCCAAGACCATTTGGCGTTTTCTATCAGACTGAAAGACCTTGCTACGAAGAAATGATGCAGATTCAACTGGAAGACATTATTGCTTCGAAAGGCAAAGGAGATCTGGATAAATTATTGAGAGGAAAAGAGGTTTGGGAGATCAATTAAATACAAATGTGACAATTTGACAATACAATAATTTGATAATTGAATACATAGGATATAAATACTTAGAAGGGGGTCTTTAAGACCCTTTTCTTATTTTAAAAAGGTTACTTAACTACTAATTTAGTATTAAGTATAGTCGCTATTTTTTTATAATTTGCTTTGATTACTTATTTTCGTGATATGAACGATTTATATTCATCACTTTTCTGGATATTTATTACCCTGATTTTCATTGGTTTTTTTGCTGGATATGAAATTGCATTCATTAGTGCAAACAGATTAAGCATTGAACTAAAAAAGAAACAAGGAAGACAGAGCGGCATCCTGCTGAGTAAATTTATGCATGAGCCTGCTAAGTTTATTGGTAGTTGCCTTGTAGGGCTAAATATATTTCTGGTAATTTATGGTCTGTTATTTACAGAAATGATTAACAGGGTAATGTGGAATCCACTGTATACTCAATTACATATTAAAAATGATTACGTAAGACTGGTATTCGATACATTCCTTTCTACTATTATAGTACTTGTATTTGGGGAGTTTATACCAAAAGCAATTTTTAAGGCTAAGAATGATATCCTATTATCCGTATTTGCTCCTGTTGCTAATTTGTTCAATAAACTTTTTACTCCATTTACCAACTTCTTTGTTTCTGCTTCGCAATGGATTTTAAAATACCTTTTTAATATTAATATCCGAAAGACTGCAGAACCATTTAGTCTGGTAGATCTGGAACATTTTTACAAGCAAACAAAGGATGAAGAAGAAAGCAACCCTGATTTAAACAAGGAACTTTTTGAGAATGCTTTAAGCTTACCGAATGTAAAAATAAGACAGTGTTTAGTTCCTCGTACAGAAATAGAAGCAATAGATATCACTTCTACTATTGCTCAGCTGACTGAACATTTTAGTAATACCAAATTGAGTAAGTTGATTATCTATCAGGATAATATTGATGAAATATTAGGGTATGTTCACCAGCTTGATTTATTTAAAAAGCCAGCCACTATAAAAGATATTTTACTACCAATACCTATTGTACCTGAAACCATGAGTGCGGCAGATCTTATCAATAAATTTTCTAAAGAAAGAAAGAGTATTGCCTGGGTGGTAGATGAGTTTGGTGGCACATCGGGTATAGTAACAATGGAAGATGTACTGGAAGAAATCTTTGGTGAAATTCATGATGAATACGATACCGAAGATTTTGTAGAAAAACAGGTGACGGAGAATGAATACATCTTTAGTGGAAGACTTGAACTTGACTTTTTGAATGAGAAATATTCTCTTGAGTTTCCGGAGAGTGAATCTGAAACTTTGAGTGGTTATATAATACAGGAGCATGAAAGTATTCCTCAGCCTAAAGAAACTATTTTTATAGGCAATTACCGTTTTGATATTATCAATGTGACTGATAAGAGAATTGAAATGGTGAAGTTGAAGAGACTGAAATAATTAGCTAATTAGCTGATGTGCTAATGAATACAGGGAGAGAGGAGTTAGGAGACAGGAGATAGAATAATACAAATTAGCTAATTAGCTGATGTGCTAATTGAATACAGAATACAAATTCGAAAATTAGATAATTTGAAGATTTGAAAATGAATACAGGGAGAGAGGAGTTAGGAGACAGGAGATAGAATAATATATTAATACCAATTAGCTGATGTGCTAATGTGCTAATTGAATACAGAATACAAATTTGAAAATTAGATAATTGGAAAATTTGAAAATAAATAAAGGGGGAAAGGAGTTAGGAGACAGGTGATAGAATAATATATTAATACCAATTAGCTGATGTGCTAATGTGCTAATTGAATA